>JAJRTT010000518.1 GCA_024278155.1 Bacteroidota bacterium
CCGTTGGCAACAAGTGGATTCTGCATACCCGGGTTCAACAACCCAGGACAGTACCGGGTTTTTGGAAAGTGGCAGCCGTGATGGTGAAGGACGGGCAGCTTGCAACAGACCGCTGGAAGTTTTGCAGAGCTGTTCCGCGATAGTATAATTTTCCTAATTTTGACACAAAAAGCTGTCGATGAACTATAAGGATATTTTTACAAGCCCGAAACCGATAATTGCCTGTATCCATTTAATGCCCCTTCCCGGGGCACCGTTTTACAAAGGTGAAATGGAGAGCGTTTTTGAAACCGCTTTACAGGAGGTTGCGATTTTTAAAAAATACAATGTGGATGGCCTTATTGTGGAGAATTTCAGGGACATGCCTTTTTATCCTGAAAAACTTCCACCCGAAACCATTGCAGCAATGAGCGCCGTGATCCGTGAAATCAGGAATTCATTTCCGGGGCCAATTGGTGTAAATGCCCTTAGGAACGATGCCCAATCGGCGATGGCCATTGCCATTGCGACACAAGCCCAGTTTATCCGGGTGAATATCCATACCGGCTCTGCGGTTACCGATCAGGGCCTGATCCATGGGAAAGCCCATGAAACATTGCGCTTGCGGGCAAACTTGAAATCGGATGTGCTCGTTTTTGCCGATGTGGACGTAAAACATGCCTCACCTTTGGGCAACCGTGGAATAGAAGCCGAAACCCGGGACCTGACCGACCGTGGCCTGGCCGATGCCATAATCGTTTCGGGCGAAGGGACCGGACAGCCAACCAAGTCACTTGATATTGAAAGGGTGAGGGAAAACACAAACCTCCCCATCCTGTTGGGCAGTGGCGTCAACCCCGGCAATCTAAAAGCTTTGTCGGAAATTGCGGATGGACTTATTGTTGGCAGTTATTTTAAAAAGGACGGGAAAGCAGTGAACACGGTGGAAGAGGGGAGAGTGAAAAGTTTCATGGAAAAACGCAAAGCCCATCACTGATTGCCTGCCCGATGCAGGCGGGAATCTGTGATGGATTATGTCACCACCGTTTCCCGACTGATAAAATGGAGTTGGGAAATATGAAAGCCGGAAACTTTCCATTGTCGGAATAAAGCTGGAAACTTTCTGTGTCTTGGTGCTTGAAGTTTTAAACTTCAAGCGGCAAGGAGGCTTGCAATTTAGAAATTTGAGAAATCCTTCAGCTCATCATTGGTAATCAGGATTTCGGTCTTTCCATCGGAATAGGGCAATATTTCATATTCGTTGTAAACAAGGCGCAGCCCGTTTTCGGTCATCCCCATATTTTCTGGAAGGGTGAACTTGTCGATAAATGTAAAATCTTCCCATTTGTCGTTTTCGCCCATCCCCAGTTTTAGCCTAAGCTTGCTTTCCACAAAAGCCTTAAAAGTTTCTTTGTCGGTAATAAAGCCAAGTATGTCGATCGCATTTCCGGTCTTCGGGTCCACGTTCAGGAATTCGTCCAAATAGCTTGGGTGCGCCCCGCCCGAATAAACACTGGTAAGCAGTTCCACCGAAATCAGCTTTTCGTCCGACCAGGTGAGCTTGCAGTTGGTGGTTTGTTCGTACCCACCTGTATTTGCATCGGGGAACTCGGTTTTGAACGATTTGAACTCCTTGATAATGCCCGCAACATATTCATCGGGCGTTAATTCTTTGATGTCGTCCGAAATGGACATTTTCCGAAAGATGAATTGTTCTATCAAATGGTTGAAATTTTGGGCCGTTTCCGAATTCCCCTCCATTTTAAGGTATTCAAGTTCAATATTTACACAGATATCATCTTCACAATCGCCGGTTACTTTGTGAAAGGCCACGTCCTCGAATTTCATTTGTTTGGTATTTGAACATGAAAAAAGGAGAAATGAAAATAGAACGATTCCCGAAACTGTGATCAATGTATTTCGCATGGGCCTAATCTTGAAATTAAATTTTTCCGTAAAAATACATAAAACAGGGTTTGATTTTAGAAAAAGCGTATTTTTGTAAAAACGAGGCCTCTTTTTTATGAATATAAAGTTTTCCCTTTTAATATCGCTCGTTATCCTGTTTTCAGCTTGTCTTGGGCAGTCCAATTCCCCTTTTCCCGGCCCGGCGACCGGAAGTACGGTTTTGTTGCTGATGTACGATGAGAACCATGAAGCCCTGCCGCTTGGGAATGGGTTTGTTGTTGGAGAAAACCGGGTTGCGACAAGTTTTCATGTTATAGAGAACAGTGCGAGCGGTTTCGTGGTATTAAACGATAAATCAGAAAAGTATAAAATTGCAGGGGTCATTTCAAAGAACGAGAAAATGGATATTGCCATACTTGCGGTGGAACAACTTGGCATATTCCCGGTGAAACTGGCCAGCAAATTGAAATTTGATTATGGCGACAAGGTACGTGCCATCAGCAATCCGAGCGGTACTGGTGCCAAGGTTTCCCCGGGCATCATCAATGGGGTCGTTGACTTGAAGGCCTCAAAGCTGAGCTCGAAATCCGACACCATGATCCAGATAACGTCTTTTGTTACCCCTCGCTGCAACGGAGGGCCTGTAATCAACGAAAAAGGGGATGTGATCGGGGTTGCCGTAACGATTATAAAAACGGGAATGACCTTTGGTTTTGCAGTCCCCGTTACCTATTTGTATCAGCTCTTATCGGAGAAGCCAAAGGGCGATCTTTCCTTCAAGAAAAGCAAGCGTTCCAAGTCCTCCCTACTTGAAAAAGATTGGAGCAATTACCTGAGGGAAGCGGTTACCGGAACGGCCTTTAAATTCGATTCCAACCCCAATTCGGGCTTTTATACCTTTTCGGTCCGCAATAATTTAATCTATCCAATCCACAATATCAAGTGCCTTGTCATTTTTTACGATTCCAATCAATTGCCCATTGAATCGGAGGTGGTGACGATAGATGATGCAATCGGCCCCAAAATGGCCAAGCGTGTCCAAAAGCACGGACGGATGCGACGGGGGGAAGTCCGTGACCTTACCCACTGGACGGAAATCCGTATCCTGACTTTTGAAATTGATGATTATGGGAATTAGGAACCTGCCTACTTGGTATTTAGCATGAGGGAAAAATGCAACAAATGCTGTACGAGCGATAGTAAAAGTTTCATATCAAGGGTACAATCATGTTTATTGCCACTACAAGAAAACAAATCCTGCCCCTTGCTGTTTCTTTTTCATACTTAATAAATTTGGCATGAAAAAAGATTTCAACCTACGTTATGAAACCGGCGATTTGCCCTGGGACATCAAGCGTCCCGATTTCAACTTAAAGAACATGGTAAAATCCCGCCCTGTTGAACCATGCAAAGCTCTGGACATTGGTTGTGGAACGGGCGATAATGTCATCTGGCTTGTCCGGGAAGGATTTGAGGCATCGGGGATCGATATGTCCTCAAAAGCGATTGAAATGGCAAAAGACAAAGCTGTCAAAGCAGATGTTGAAGCCGATTTCAGGACAATGGATTTTCTTGGGGGGAAACTTCCGGCAAATACCTTTGGCTTTGTTTTCGACCGGGGCTGTTTCCATACCTTTGATGAGAAAGAAGACAGAAAGGTTTTTGCAGAAAATGTGCATGGGCTATTAATGGAAGATGGCTTGTGGCTTTCGTTGATCGGGAATTATGATGACGGGCGTTTGGATGTTGGCCCACCAAAAAGAAAAGCACTGGAAGTTGTTGAAATTGTTGAGCCTTATTTCGAAATCCTGTCCATTGTCCAGGGGCGTTTTGATTCCAACGATGAAATACCGTCGAAGATTTGGGTTTGTTTAATGCGGAAACGGAGCGATTAATAATTCCAAAACCACTTACGGTAAATTTTGTGTTGAGGCCCCTTAAGTTGGTGTTGTTGCCAACTTGTGCGTACAATAATGTGTTGTTGGTTTGCTAATGTTGCGAGGTTCGCATATGAATCAATCTTTCACGGTTTCAAAACCCTCCGCTCGCCATGAGACAATCCCACCTTTCATGTTATGGGTTTCCTTGAACCCGCTCGTCTTCATAAAATCCTGTATCATCCCTGAACGTCCACCCGAATGGCAATAGATTAAATAAGTCTTGTTTTTGTCGAGTTTCAAAACCTGATCCTTTACATCAGGGGCGGAGAAATCAATAAAGACTGAATTTTTTAAATGTCCCCCCTCATATTCCTGGACGGAACGAGTATCGAGAATCACAAAATCCTTGTTTGATGAATTGTCCCCTATCATTGCTTTTGCCGCTATGGCATCTATTTCATCTGCAATCACGGTTTCTTTCTGTGCATTGGAAGACGAACAGGAAGTGAATAAAAAACTTGAAATGATCAAGTGGAAAAGCAAGGTCTTAAAGCGGTCCATTTTATGTTTTCTTAAAGCCAATAAGTATTTATCATCATCGCACTCTGGTACAGCGCAAGAATAATAAACACACTTCCAACGATTTTGTTCATCCACAGGTTTAGAATAGCAATGCGGGAAAAAACATATTGCCCCACTTTTCCATAAAGGCTGAGGCATACAAACGTACCGAGGGTAATTCCGATAACGAACATGACTGCCGGAAAGGTCTCAAAACTGATCCATCCCATTGATTGAAACCAGACGGCATAAAATACCCAAAAAGGGATGGATATGGGATTGATGCCCGAAAGGAACATCCCTTTTGAAAAACCGGAATAGCTTCCGGTCTTGTTTTCTTTTAAAGTTGAACTGTTCAGCTTTTTCCGAAGGTGGACGACCCCGAAAAAGAGCAATACCGGGATAACCGATAATTTGATCATCATTTCCACAGTTGGGTTCTCCAAGAACCAACTGCTGAATTTTATGGCAATTATCGCCTGGAAAAATTCAGTAAAAGCAGCCCCCGCCGAAAACAAAACACCTTGCTTCAGGCTTTTTGAAAAACTGATTTCCATAACGGTCATGTTCAGCATCCCGATAGGTAAAGATCCTATGAAGCTGGCAATAAAACCGATGAAAAATATACCGATGATCGTCATGCTGCCTTCTTTTTATAATTCATCAAAAACCGGATTGTTTGTGTGGCCTCTTTCACGGTCATGTATGTAATCCCTTTTTTGCGGTTGATGCGACTGATTTCATAAATCGTCTTCCATTGATTGAAAAGTGCTTTGTAGGCATCCATCAGTTTAAAGCCCGGATCGTAAATATGCGCCGGTTCCGAACCCACACCGTTTATTTCCATGATCTTTATGTTTTTCCCGTTTTTCAAATCCTCAATGCTTGTGCATTTCAAATCGTATCGGCAAAAGAAAATCCCGGGAGTTGTTTTGTTGATATCATCAAATGCTTCCATCAATTTTGTATTGATCAAATGGTTACCGTTGATGAATTTTGTTCCGCGGCAATGGTTCCCGATAGGCATCAGTTCCCGTTTTTCACCTTTCTTTACTATATTGTTCAATTCACTGCCCAACACATCATTCAGCACCGGGATTTGCAAGATTGCCCTTGGGTTCTGGTTCAACAGTTCTTTTACGGTTGATTTCCCGTCTCCCGTTACCGAAAGGAATTCCTTTATCGTGACCGAATTCACGATTCCTTTTTCCTTTTCCGGATAGCGGTAATACATTATCGCAAATTCAAGGGGGTGCTCAATGAAATCCTGGATGATAAAATGGAAATAGGCATCATTGATATATTTTTTCAATTGTTCGGGATTGTCCAGTTTTTCGACCATCCAGCCCCTTTCTCCAATATCGGGTTTTGCGATCAAGGGGAAGTTTATCCCGTTGGCCTTTATGAGTTGAAGGATTTTCCCTTCCGAATAATCTTTATGGATAAAAACAGTCTTCGGTTTAAATTCGCCCGGTAGCATTTCAAGGATATTGAATTTCGATTCGCCCAACATCCCACCGCTTTCGATCGCCGGGTTGGCGGCACTGAAAAACAATACCGAACGGGCTTTTATCCCAAGGTAAACCCAGTAGATGAATATCGGAATATATACAAGGTAAAAAGGCCAGTATTCCCAATTGGAGAGTTTTATGAAAAAAGCTTTGTTTTTGAGATCAGGACGCATTTTCGAGTTTGTAGATGTTTTTGAGTTTTAGGTTCCGGATGAGCTGCATATCGTTCACACGGTCAAAGTACAACACCTCGGCATTGGTCTTGTTTTTCATGATCGAGGTGGTGCTCACCGTTTTCATGATCGAGTGGTTGTCAACCGGTTTTTCGGTGTTGAACAATTCGTAACGGAACCTTGAATGTAATTTGAGCAATTCATGCTGTGTAAATCTTTGCTGTGCCTTCAGCCATTCATGGAATTCCAGTTTCCTGTCGTGCGCAACTTCAGGGGAATAAAGCGTTGCCGAGGAATAAATGTGCGGGATATTCCTGTCGAGTTCTTTTATCCGTAGGATTTTTTCTTCAAGGCGCAGTTCAAATACCTGGTTTTCTTCCATGACAATCAACGTAAATGGTTCCAGTCCTTCAAATGAATAATCATTGTAAAATGAGCCAAAGGAATCATAACTGAACAAATCCGGGATGATCGACCCGCGGCTATGGCGATAAGGTGGATGGGGAACGTGTTTGTTCGTACCGCCATTCAACAAACAGGCAATCCGGTTGTTTTCGCCAACGCCGATCCATGTTCCACCACCTTTCGGGTCAACCGGGAAAATATGTTTGATCCCGTTTATCTTCCTGATAACCGGCGGGGAAGCAATACCGCGCAACACTTTCTCGTCCCTGCTGTGGGTGAGGATGAAGGCATCTTCGGATTGTGGTATGTATGTTACTGTACACATGATTTTTTTCTTTAGTCTATTTTGCAATTTGCCAA
Source organism: Bacteroidota bacterium (assembly GCA_024278155.1). Taxonomy (GTDB): domain Bacteria; phylum Bacteroidota; class Bacteroidia; order Bacteroidales; family JAADJA01; genus JAADJA01. Next base: position 6,778 of record JAJRTT010000518.1, read on the forward strand.
CTGCATACTCTTTTTTCTTCAACCTGTCAGGTCGCCCATGCTCAGGCCTGCTTCGACCTTACAGGTTTTTTACAAACTGTTTCTTAAACTTGATAGTTGATGGTGCCACACCAAAGTGTGCCGGCAATAATATTTCAGGTGCAATTTCTTTTAAGCCGATTTTAACGAGGGCAAGGTGATGGATGGTATGCTCCAGGTTATAGACCAACTCTCTTTTGAAATTGGTGTCCACCAGGCTATATCCCCCATTTTCCAATTCGTAGCTCACTTCCAGGATGAGTTTGTCATCTTCGTTGATGTGGGCCAGTTTTTCCAGTAAATCGTGGATCACACTAATGGTGTGGCTTGTATCTTCCTCGATGGCACGGTTGCGTTCGCGTTTGTCGTAATTGATGATGCGCGAGGTACCGTGATCGATCAGGCATTGGTAAAATTCGATAATATGCCGGGTGTGCATTCCCACGCTCGATCCCGAAAATACTTCCAGCTGTTGCTTGTAGCGTTCATCGTCCAGTTGTTGTAAGTAAAGTTTTACATCTTCAAGGATATTCCCTGCCGCTTGTTTCAAATCCATGATTTTATTCTGTTAATTAAATAAATGTGGTAATTATTTCAAATGTATATTCCAATTTTAATATGCTGCAAAAACAGTTTTGGCAAACGCAAGCCATGTTTTTACCACTTTGTCGGTAGTGTTTCCAATTCCTTACGTTCAACTTTAACTTTTATCGCTGAACAATAATCTTTTTGTTTACAACAAAACCATCGGAATTTACCTTCATGATATAAACCCCTTTTGCAAGATGGGAGATATTCAGATAAAGATCATCCTGTGTTGCCAAAAAACCTTTAACAACTACGGTGCTTCCATAAATATCCAGGATTTCAACATGGGTTTGTTTAGGGGTGAAATCACCTTTCATTGAAATTTTGATGAAATTATTGGCAGGATTGGGATAAGTTTTAAAATCAAATGGATTTCCTGAAATAGTATTGATTGCCGCTACTTGGGGCTTGCCGTTTTTCAGGACAGCAATTCCACCGGCATATTCACCATAGACGATTTCGGTTTTACCATCATTATTGATATCCGCCCCTGAAATATGGATATCGAAACCATACAGATAAAGCGAATCGGCCAGGATAAAAGCCCCGTCAAGATTATCGTCAATATCATCATACCGGTACAAATACCCTTGTTCGGAACCCACGTACATCACGTAGGACCC
>JAJRTT010000519.1 GCA_024278155.1 Bacteroidota bacterium
AATTTGCAGTAGGCAGTTTGCAAATTGCCTACTGCTTACTAAATTATTTCCGTATATTTGTTAATCTTGTTTAAGCTATGTTTTATCTAACAGCTTTCTTTAGTAAACCTTCTCCCCTTTCAAGAGCCACTTGCCCCATTCGGTATCGTAAGCATGTACTTTTTCTGTTTCTTTCCCCTTTTTGTCCACTATTTTCTGATCGTCGTAAACCCATTCAAAAATCCCCCCGTAAAGGTTTTTCACATTGGTATATCCGGCCTCTTTTAGTTTTTCTGCCACGATTTCACTGCGCACACCGAGTGAACAATACACAACTATCCCGGCATCCTTGGGGATATTTTTTACCGATTTCATTTTAAACTCATTGAAACCCACCAACTCGGCACCTTCTAAATGGCTTACTTTATATTCACCCGGCTCGCGGGCATCCAGAAGAACAATAGTAGAATCCGATTTCATCTCTTCCGAAAGCTCTTCAGGCGTTATCAAAGGGATTGTATTTTTGTACATGGCCTTCAAATCCTTGTCATAATTTTCAGGTTTTTGGCCATAAGTAGCCGTAAACATTAAAACCATTGCTATTGTATAAAATAATGTTTTCATTCTGTTTTTCGTTTTATTGAGCAATTTCACCGAGCGTGGACGCTCTTTCAATTGAGGGTAAAGAATTATTTTTCATTTGTTTATTATTTTACCAGCGGATAAATCCCTTGTCCGATAAATTCATCATTTTACCAACGGATAAATCTCCTGTCCGAAAAACCCTTTGGGGAAATCCTCATCCCCTTCAAAGCCCAGTTCGATATCGCGGCCATCGTAAGGGATATAATCTTTCCCAAAAAGATAATCCCAAGAACTGAGGCTAATCCCAAAATTCACCCCGTACTTTTCCGGCAAATCCTTGGAATGATGCCAGATGTGCATCTCTGGATTGTTAAAAACATATTTTAATGGCCCCAGGTTCAATTTGAAATTGGAATGGTTGAAATGTCCGATGGCGATGGCGATTAAATCGATCATGAAAAAATCTATCAAGCCAAAACCAATCATCCCCAATGGAATATACTGAATGGATTTATAAACCAGGTTTTCCATCCAATGGTAACGCAAATGGGCGGCAAACCCCATCTGTTTCACACTGTGGTGCACCTTGTGGAACTCCCACAAGAACGAGCTACGGTGCAACAAACGATGTACGTTCCATTGGATAAAATCCTTCAGGACAAACAACAAAGCTAACTGGACAAATGCCGGCAAAACCGCTATTGAAACCGCAACCATGTTGGTAATCCCAAAAAGCCCAAGGAAATCGCCAAACAATTCAACAAATACATTTGAGAGGGCATTGTACCCGATCAAAGAGAAAATGAAGAAATTAAAAAACATATAAAATGCGTCCAACCAAAAATCCTGACGGATTTTGGGCTGGTCTTTCCTCCAGGGTTTTATCAATTCAAGGCCATAAAAGAACAAGGACAAAACAATCAATATCCAAAAATAGCTGTGCCATTGGGGATGTGTGATTTCATTGACCAAATAGTTGAAATACCCAGTGAAGGAATTACTGATTATCTGAATGTATTTTTCCATTGATGTTTTTTGATGGTGCCACTTTAATTATAAATAGGCAAATATAATATCTTGTTTTTCAACCACTTCATTGAATGCTTGAATGATTCAAGGTTGGAATGCTTTAATGTTTGCAAGGCAAAACATCAAAAACCCTTGCAATCCTAACCTGAATAAATCACAAAAGACAAAGAACAAATTATAAATTTCAAACCTGTCCGACAGTCCGGGCAGATAAATATCAAATTTTCAAATAATAAGCCTCAACCCGAGGTTCATCGTATATCCTGCCCCGCCATTCTTAGACGTAAAAAAATACGTTCCTGACAGTTCAAGGTTGAAATTATGCGTGATCTGGTATTTTGCACCCAAACCTGTCTGGGCATAATCCGAAATCAAATCGAAAGGGTTGACCGTATAATTGGATTCAGTGGCCCAATCATATTCCAGGGTTTCTTCGAGCTGAAGGCGCGGTGAATATTGTATTTGAAAGTACAAAGTGGATTTGGTCGTCGGAAACCAACTGGCAAACAAACTCAAGGGCAAGTCCACGTGTGTGGGCGTATTGGAGCCTGTTTTCTTAAACCTGAAAAGCAAATCAAATTCCGTGAAAATCTGCCAGTTCGACCCAAATGTCTTATCGAAGTAAAACTGGTTCCACCAGGTGTACATATGGTAATCCATCCAAGGGTAATCGCTCAGTTCCTCAATGGATTCCAAATCTTTTGCAATGGGTATCCAAAAAGCACTTTGCACAGAAAAGTTAGAAACACTCTTTATGGGCTGAAATTTTATTTTCGGGCCAATGGAAGTTAGCGCAGCCCGGGAATAAGGTGTTGTTTTAAAACCGAAAACCTTAAAAGGGCTCCCCTTTACACTGTCGATATATACGGCTTTCACATTCAAATCGAAACCCACATTCACCCTCGCCGCCTTGCTCACACCGTACAGGGCATAAAACATTCCCCCATAATAGGTGCTGCGGCCTTCTTCTTGTACCTTTTCGCGGTCGGCGTTTCGGTAGGCTGTTTGCGTATAAATATTATTGAACAACTGTACCTCCGCCCCTCCTTTTTTCAAAAGTTTGGAAGGGGTATAGGTAAAGATATTGGAAACAGCCGGAGCAACAGGGGCCTCTTTTGAAATTTCTTGCAGTCCCGGTCTTGGCTCAACTTTTATTTCATTTAATGTCCAGTCGTAATCATAATAACCGGGCGTAACATCACTGGCAATGGGTTTGTTCCGGTAGGAATTAACATATTCGGCCACAGAAGCATGGTCCATTAAAAAATCATCTTTATACCATTTGAAAATCTCCGACAATTTCAACGACTCTCCATCAAAACGGACAAAGCCATTGTTGTTCAGGGCCAGTTTTGCCTGCTTGTCCATTTGAGAATCCAATTTATCGGGCATATAGGCAAAATTGGTGATGGGCGGGCAAC
>JAJRTT010000520.1 GCA_024278155.1 Bacteroidota bacterium
GACAAAGCTGTGAAAGTTGTCAGTAAAATGAAAATTTCGGTGAAAACGGTTTTCAGTAAATTCATTTAATCTTTTTAGGGTAAAATTGTTGTGTAAAGGAAACAAGTGGCCAAATGGAATGTTCAGATGTGGATTTGTTGGGGAAAATCAATAAAAAGAACCAATATTTATATTGTAAATAGCTTGTAATTAAAAGGATGTACGTGCTTTTGTTTTCATAATCAAACCACTTCAATTTGTTAAAAATTTGTTAATTTCCCAAATCCCCCCACCCCTTATTTAGAATAGTTCTAAATTTGCCCCGCTTTTCAAAACTCGATTTCATGTTTAATTTAGAGGTTATTAATATGAATTTTCAGAATATCGTGAAAGGGCTTGCACTTGTCCTTTTCAGTTTCATTTTCACTTCATTTGCTTTTGCGGACGATGTTCCCCCTGCCGAATTGGGCATCTATGAAAAACTTGATTCCTATCTGCCGGACAACCTTGATTTTGTTGACGAGAACAACAATCCCGTTAACTTAAAAAAAGACATTGACAAACCTACGGTTATTGCACTTGTATATTATGAATGCCCGGGTTTGTGCAGTCCATTGCTGGAAGGCGTGGCCGAGGTAATTACCAATGCAAAGATTGACTTGGGAACCGAATACCAGGTATTTACCGTGAGTTTCGACCCAAGCGAAAAAACGGAACTTGCCAGGGCAAAAAAAGATAATTACGCCAAGCTTGTAAAGGGCAAGGATGTGGAAAATGGTTGGAGATGGCTTACCGGGGATAGTGCAAATGTAACGCGCCTGCTAAATACCCTTGGCTACAAAGTGAAAAAGGAAGGGGATGAGTTTATCCACCCGGCTTCCATTATTGTCATCAGCCCGCAAGGGAAAATTACCCGCTATTTGCACGGGACTTATTTCCTGCCATTCGATTTGAAGATGGCCGTGGTGGAGGCTTCGGAAGAACGGTCGTCGCCGACGATCAACAAGGTATTGAAATTTTGTTTCAGCTATGATGCCGAAGGGAAAAAGTATGTTTTCAATGTCACCAAGGTGGCCGGAACGATTATCCTGATGTTTGCCGGAGGGCTGTTTCTCTTTTTGGCCTATGGCAAAAGAAGGAAGACAAAAGATTTTGGTACGATGAACAGTTAAATCCCAAATAGATTATTAAATATTAAAACTTTACAGAATGACAGAAGAAATTACGGGGCACAAGAATTTTTTTGAAGAGAAAAAAGGATTGGCGTCCTGGATATTTACGACCGACCACAAACGTATCGCCCTCCTTTATTTGTATTCCATAGGCTTCTTTTTCCTGGCCGCCGTGTTTTTGGGTTTCCTTTTGAGGCTTGAATTGATTGCACCTGGAAAAACCATCATGGAACCCCAAACCTATAACCAGATATTTACCTTGCACGGTGTGATCATGATCTTCCTGTTTATCATCCCGGGCATCCCGGCCATCTTCGGAAACTTTTTCATCCCCATAATTATCGGGACGGATGATGTGGCTTTTCCACGGATTAATTTGGTTTCATGGTATTTGTACATGACAGGGGCTTTTTTGGCACTTGGCACTTTGTTTTTTGGGGAAGGCCCTGCCGATACCGGTTGGACGTTTTATGCGCCTTACAGCGTAAAGACGGGGACCAATGTGAGCATGTCGGTTTTGGCCGCTTTTATCCTTGGGTTTTCATCTATCCTTACCGGGCTTAACTTCATTGTTACTATTCACCGCTTACGGGCTTCGGGCATGACCTGGTTCAGGATGCCATTGATGGCCTGGTCTACTTATGCCACTTCATGGATACAAATCCTTGCGACCCCGATTGTTGGTATCACTTTGCTGATGATCGTGGCCGAGCGGAGTTTTGGCATCGGCCTTTTTGACCCTTCACTTGGTGGCGACCCGATCTTATATCAGCATTTATTCTGGATTTATTCGCACCCTGCGGTTTATGTGATGATATTGCCGGCCATGGGCGTGATTTCCGAAATTATCCCAACCTTTGCCCATCGTACTATTTTTGGGTACAAAGCCATTGCAATGTCGAGTATGGCCATTGCTTTTACGGGCTATTTTGTTTGGGCGCACCATATGTTCACCACGGGGCTCAGCAGCACGGCGGCCTTGATTTTCTCCCTTGCAACTTTCTTTGTTGCCATTCCCACTGCCATTAAGATCTTTAACTGGGTGGCCACCCTTTACAAAGGCTCCATTGATGTAAAGCCCCCATTGCTTTATGCCATGGCATTTGTTTTCCTGTTCCTTATCGGAGGGCTTACCGGGCTTGTTAACGGGGCAATCGCCGCTGATATACATGTTCATGATACCACATTTATCGTGGGGCATTTTCATTATACCATGTTCGGGGGCGTTGGCATTGTGTTTTTTGGGGCGATGCACTATTGGTTTCCAAAAATCTGGGGAAAGATGTATAACTTCAAAATAGCAAATATCGCTTTTGCACTTATATTTATTGGTTTCAATGCCTTGTATTTCCCTATGTTGATTTCGGGCCTGCAGGGATTGCCAAGGCGATATTACGATTATCCGGCGGAATTCCAGTTGACCAATGTTATTTCAACAGTGGGTTCCTGGATCCTTATCGTTGGGATGATATTGATGATCTACAATTTTTTCAGGGCAAAGAAAAGAGGCGAGAAGGCACCACGGAATCCCTGGGGAGGTTTGGGCCTGGAATGGCAAACACCATCACCGCCACCTTTGCATAATTTCGATAAAATGCCAGAGTTGGTCGAGGGAGGCCCTTATAATTATAAGGACAATTATTAAAACAGGTATAAAGAACTATTTATAACACATAACTTTTAAATTATATCAAATAAGAATGGAACATTTAGTACTGCCCAATTCCGGCCTGACAAGGGATGACGAAGGATCCAAACTGGGGATGTGGTTGTTCCTCTATACGGAAGTATTGCTGTTTGGAGGTCTATTCATTGTTTACACCATGTACAGGTATTTATACCCCGATTCATTTTTGCAAGGGTCCTATCATTTAAGTATTCCTATCGGGACAATCAATACCATTGTGCTGCTCACGAGCAGCCTTACGGTTGCAATGGGGATAACCGCTTTGCAAAAAGGGAACAATAAGCTGGCCGTGTGGCTGATGGTAGCAACCATGTTTTTTGCATTGGTCTTTATGGTGAACAAGTATTTTGAGTGGAGCGCGAAAATCGAGCATGGCCTGTTCCCCGGAATGGATGCGTATATGCAACTGCCGAGGGGCGAAACCCTGTTTTTCTTCCTGTATTTCTTTATGACGGGATTGCATGCACTTCATATTGTAGTGGGTGCGGTACTGATTGGCGTGGTTACGATGGAAATCAAAAACGGAAAACAATCGAGCACCAATTTTGCCTTTACCGAAAACGCAGGTTTGTACTGGCATTTGGTGGACTTGATCTGGATTTTCCTGTTTCCGCTTTTCTATTTAATCCATTGATATGGACTTGAAATAATATTAAATGCCCTTTGGGAATTACAAAAATGCCACGAAAACACCGAGCCACAAAACACCACAAAATATTCCTTGATATAGGGAAATCAATTGATTGTTATTTTGAGGGATTTGGTGCTTTTGAGCTTTTGTGGCCCTTGCACGAAAAAAAGATTTTATACAAAATTTAGATAGAAAATAATGGAAGTTCAAAAACAACATAGCCAGGAGCAAGAATCACATGATGTGCATATAACAAGTTACCGCGACCTTATCGGTATCTGGATAGGATTGATGGTCTTGACGCTGATGACCGTGGCAGTTTCGGTTTTGGGTGGGCGTTTGGCAACAATGGCAGTGGCCATGGCCATGTTTATCGCCACCGGCAAATCCTTTATTGTGGCCAGCCGTTTTATGCACGTGAAATACGATAAGCCTATTTTTAAGGTTCTTGGTGCAATTGTGATGGTTTTGTTTGTGGCCCTTTTGCTCTTTACCATTCTTGATTACGCCACCCGATAATATTTTGAAATTAATTAATTGAACATATAATGAATTCACCCGCATCGAATTTTGTAGAAGGAGTTGATTTTTCGCTTTGGTTTATCCTCGGGATTTCCACGTTTTTCCTCGTAGGAATTACGGCCGTCATGATTTATTTCGTCATAAAGTACCGAAGGAGCAAAAACCCGAAGGCTACCAATATCGAAGGCAGCAACCTTGCCGAGATTACTTGGACGGTTATCCCCACGATACTTGTACTGTTTATGTTTTGGTACGGATGGACAGGTTATGAACCCATGTTGAAAGCACCGGAAGGAGCCATCGAAATAGAGGCCCATGGGCAAATGTGGTCGTGGTGGTTCGTTTATCCCAATGGAAAACGTTCCGATTCCCTGGTAATCCCAATAGACAAACCCGTGAAACTGAACCTTGTTTCGCACGATGTGATCCATAGCCTTTATATTCCGGCCTTCAGGGTAAAACAGGATTTGATGCCCGGTAAGGACAATTGGATGTGGTTCGAGGGGAAGAGGCTTGGGTCTTATGATATTTATTGTGCAGAGTATTGCGGCGAAAGGCATTCCTATATGTTGAGCAAAGTGAACGTGATGCCCGAAGCCGATTATGAAAAATGGTTCAATGAAAAAACAACAGCTCCCGCAGATGAGCACCCGGGTCTCACCGTATTGAAAACAAATGGCTGTTTGGCCTGCCATTCATTGGATGGGAGTAAACTGGTCGGCCCCTCCTTCAAAGGCCTTTGGGGGAAAACCGAAACCGTTCTCACCGATGGGAACGAGCGGGAATGCGAGGTGGACGAAAACTATATCAGGGAATCTGTTTTTGAACCCAACAAAGATGTGGTCAAGGGTTTTGGTAAAGGGTTGATGATCTCTTACAAAGAAACTTTGGGCGAGAAAGAAATCCAGGACATTATCGGTTATTTTAAAACATTGAAATAATGAATGGCAAAAAAAACATTCTCAGGGCATTTGTGGAATTGGGCAAGGTACGGATCACCTTTGCCGTTGCCCTTACCACCCTCACCGGATATGTTTTGGCGAAAGGGCAATTCGATAGCGAAATGATATTGCCCGTTCTCGGGATTTTTATCCTTGC
>JAJRTT010000521.1 GCA_024278155.1 Bacteroidota bacterium
GAGTTCAGGTTGCCGTAACAGTCAATCTGGGCACCGCCCAAAAAGCCAAATTCCACAAAACCCCTTTGAGAGGTTTCCATGATGTCGCAAATGCCCGAAGCAGCGATCCCCTTATTGTAAGTACGCATATCGCCTACGGCAAGGGGGAGTTTTTCGAGGATGGCCCCTGTGCCGCCAAATTCAAAAATAGGGACAAGGTTGGGCGCCTGCATCTTTTGCGCCAGGCTGGCCGCCAACATAGGTATCCCTGTTCCGATAAAGGCTGTTGTCCCGTCTTCCATTACGCGTGAGGCAAGACAAATTAATAATTCCGATGGTGAATATTTTTGTTCCATGATTATTTGTTTTTCCTTTTATTCAGGGTTTTTATCTTCATTCTCAACAGCCAATTCCTGTAAACGTTTTTTTCCCACTTTTTCTATCAATGCCCCATGGTCGGGCAAGTCATAAACCCACTCTTTCATATAGGCATCCATTGTATCTTTCTTCTTTTGCTTCTCCACAAAACTTTTGTAGTGCGGCTCGTCGCGTTCGTACATACCGCTCATTTCGCCCGGCCACGAACCATAAGGTGCATGAACAACGGCATCCACAAGGTAATAAGGGATAATGGTTTTGTCGGGGTGCTCCCTGATCTCTTCCGTATCCACGATTTCTTCGGCACTGATGATAAGGGTTTTGCAGGCCCTGGCCATTTCAAAGGCAAAACCGCTGATTCCGTCTATCTGGCAATTGCCGTGTTTGTCGGCACGGTTCACATGGATAAAAGCCACATCCACGATAAGGGCTGGGAGCAAGGCCACCTTTTGTCCGGTAAAGGGGCATTCCATCACTTTTGCCGCTGATTTTTTCAAGGTATCCGTCCCTAACATACTCCGGGTAGGGATAAAGGGGATCCCCATACTTGCCGCTTTAAACCTCCAGGTAAGGGCTGCGTTCGACCATTCCACCAATTTGGTTATGGAGCCCGATTCGACGGCCCGGCGCATATTGGCCGAAATGCCGTAAACTTCCAGGCCTATGTAGGTGAAATCTATTTCCCTGACCATATCGGCGGCAAACAGCAAATCGAGTTCGTGCACGCCCTGTCCAACGATCCGAAAATCCCTTTTCCCTGAACGCACCAGTTCGCGGGCAAGGGTCATGGGGCAACGGACAGTCCCATACAGTTCAAAACCGATATAATCGCCACTTTTCACAAATTTACCGATTGCTTCCTTCTCGCTCATGGTTTTGTCGATGAGCGCCTTGGATTTTTTCCGGTTGTGTTCCCGGAACCCGTCAAGGTCAATGGGTTGGATGAGAGAGCCTTCGCCTTCTTCAATAATTGGGATGTTTTTCAAATTCTGGTCCATAGGGTTTTATTTTATAAGTATAAAGATTTTACTACCGCTTATTTGATAAAGATTATTTTCAATTTATTCAAACAGCTTGTTTGTATAGCCTCAAAACGAGCACTAATTTGACATCTTCAAAACTACACAATTTTTTATTTTACAGAAATATAAATTGGGTTTTTATTAAGAACCAAAAGGTGGAAATATAGCCTGATAATATAAAGGATTAACAACGGGAATGTTCAAGTTGGTGACAACACCAACTTGATGCAAGATTATTGTGGCAACAAACGTGATTTAAAACAAAACAAGCGTGGACGCTTGTTCCATTCTAGGTGGGCGCTTGTTGCATTCTATTCGGGAACCTGGGAACTGCCCCCTTCATTAACTTGCCAAAAATCGTTTTTGTCCACATTATTGGATTCACCGTCCATGTCCAGGTCTGAAGGCAGATAACCGGAAAGCCCTGTTTCCAATGACCATGAACCCGATTTGTCCAAATCGTCAATGGAACCATCGGCATTGGCATCGCCTGAAATCATCCCAAACACGCCACCGCCGAGGTCTTTTTGTGCATTTGCCCCAAAAGCTTGTCCCGCACCTGAAGTGAAATCATAGGGATAAGTCCCTCCGTTCTCCGTTAAACCAAAATTTGAGATAACCCCAAGATGGTTCCTGTGCAGGATTACCACATACAAACTATCGGAAATTGGCAAACTGAACTGCAAATTGCCTGTTCCATCCATATCAACGACAGAACCATCGCTTTTGAGGAAAGCGGCTTTTCTTTCCAAGGTTTTTGCGGGAATCGCCAAGTCAGGGGAAGGAGCATCGCGCAACTCCACCAAAACCCAGTCCACAACACCGGAAGGGATCGCTACTACCGATTCACTGCCGGGATAATTAAAAGGGGGGCTGTTGTAAGGTTGGTTCAAAGGCATTTGATTGTTCAAATAGGTATCCATATCCGTTCCGTTAAATGCCCCTTCAAGCATAATTGTCACATTAAGGGAAACAGGATGAATTACAGCGGTGAGCAAACGCTTTGCCACCATATAATTTGGGATGCCATATCCAAGCAACGAATCCGGGTTGTTGGCCTGTGATGCACTTTGCTGGATGGCTTCCATGATTTCGACATTTGTTTTCCCGGGATTTGCCTGCCACAAACAAGCGACCATTCCGGCCGTAACCGGAGAGGAAAAGGAAGTGCCGTTTCCTGTATAAATCGATCCGTCCCACGGGTTCACAATCGTTGTCCCCTGCCCTTTAGCAACCACATTTGGTTTTACCCTTCCATCGTAAGTGGGGCCTGTGGAACTAAAAGAGGTATATGCCCCGCTTCCGTTTACTGACCCTACACTAAACACGCTGTCGCCATCGGCAGGTGCGCCGATGTAATGCCAGGAACTGTTCCCCGAATTACCCGCACTGTTGCAGACCAATATCCCTTTGCTTGCCGCGATATCGGCCCCGATTGTAATGGGGGTTGTATTGCCGTCCATATCGGCATAGGTATGATTCTGACCCGGATCGTCAAATGTGGTATAGCCAAGGGAGGAATTGATCACATCGGCCCCGAGGCTGTCTGCAAGTTCGGCCCCTGAAACCCAGTTCAGCTCTTCAATCAAATATTCGCTGCCCGTATCTTCGGTACGGATCAACCAGTAATCGGCCTGTGGCGCAGTCCCGACCATCTCTCCGGGAAGGTTGGCTCCCATTGTTGACAAC
>JAJRTT010000045.1 GCA_024278155.1 Bacteroidota bacterium
CGCATAATCATTATTGTAAAAAGTATTCTGGTCGATATAGGCATAGGAAAGACTGTCCTTGACACCCACTCCCATTCCACAATTATAAATCAGGTTTCTTTTTAGGACAACCGATGATTGTTGGCCAACGGAAACCCCTTTATCGTTGCAATTAAAAATCACGTTGTTTTCGATGATCACATTGTGGGCCGCTTCGCCAATATCGATGCCATCACTGTTGAACCCATAAAACCCATGGATTTTATTATTGGAAATGGTTCCGTTTTCCACTTCGTCAAAATCAATCCCGTCCACATCCGGAGCTTCGTTCCCTTTCAAATCGCAATTTTCGACCAGGGCAAAACCCGCATATTTCACATTGATAAGGTCGGCGGTTTTATCGGTACGGAAAACACAATCCCGAATGGTGATTTGTCCCCCTTCGGAATAAAAAGGTTGGTAGCTATCCTCAATCCTGCTATTTTCAACAAGCAGTTTGGTGTTATAGGCCGAAACGGCACCGAGCTGTAAAGTGTCGATACGCCCTTGTGACGCACTGTTTATTTCCAAATTGTTGATATAAGACGAATCGGTGGGATTATAAAAACAAAGTGCGCCCCATCTTTTGGTACCGATTTCTGTATTGGCCGTAATCACAATCGGTTCTTCTTCCGTACCATTTACAAGCAATTGCCCATAAACATTAATGCAGGCCGATTCCGGCATACGGATTTCCGCGCCCGCTTCAAGGCTAAGGGTAACATTGGAATCGACCACAACATCACCATAGGCAAAATAAGGGGATTGATCGGAGGTCAAGGCCATGTCCTCATCTATTACTGGGGGAAGGGCCGATTGCTGTGTCTCCATGAAGATTGCCGTAATGGACGCATCGGCGTACAGTTCCAATTCCAACTCGGGCTTATTCCCGTTTACGACCCCCAACCATCCGGCAAACTCATAGCCGATATCGGGAACAGCCTTAAGGCGCATTGGCACCAGCTTAAAGTAATTTCCTGAACAAGAACCTTCCGGCATAGCGACCGTGTTTATTTCAATATGTCCATGAACTGCATTTGTGCTTAATTTGAATGTCCCAAGCAGGTTAAATTTATTTTTAATGAAGCCAAACACCTTCTGCGGTCGCATCACGGCATACTCGTTTATTACGGTCAGGTTTTCTTCCCACTCGGCAAGTGTCTGGGGGCAAACCCCGTCAGGCGAATCATGGTCTTTCCAACGATTAATATGAACGGGCATTTCCGTGGCAATGTTTTGCGCCAGGCTATCCGCAAGGGGGATTATCCTTTCAGGGACAAATGTGGTATTTATATGCGCAGCAAACCTTTGGGTAAACTCATCCCTGAAATCATCAATGGCAAGGAGTTGACGAAAGAACAATGTGGACGATGGTGGGTTCGGCCAATTGGGCCCATCAGTTGCGGTAGCATGTTCAAGCGAGTTATAATTATAACCTCCCCACATCCCAAAACCGGCATCAATATCAAAAAGCAGCCACCGCCATTTGCTGCCCTCTTTATTTTCGTTCCAGTATTTGATATTCAATCCCGGCCAATCATAATTTCCCATATAAATTTCGGCAATCTGGTAATTGATAAAATTATCGATGTCAATTTGGCTTTTCAAATATCTATAATTCGATTCGTTGTTCAAGTCGTTCTGATCCATGAAATCCCGAAGGATAAGATAATCCTCGTTTGACCCTTCGATTACCTCACCTACAAATTCAAGCATGTTCACGTTCATTGGGTCGGCGCCCATATTGTCAGCAAGATAATCCTCGTTTTGTTTTTCACGGATATTATATATCCCCCAGTAAACCCCATTGAGATATAAAACTGCTTGTCGATAACCCTGGTATTCCAGCCCCATCCGGCCAATAGTGAGAGACTGTGCCAAACCATCACGGATCAAGGTAGATTCAAAATCGGGCAATCCACTGTTCCTGAAGACCAAAGAAGAAAAACTTTCATTTTCCCTACTGTTGAATATCTTGTAATCCATTGTTGGTTTCCCATATTTTCCCCGGGCAAAAACCCGTAATGATTTCTGGGCCATGTTCCGCCTTGCACCATTAATGGCTATCCCCGTTTGTTGGTTGATGACCTGCGAGCCATCGGTCTCGAACATTTCCAAATTGACGGGCCTTTCCCAGTCGGTGTGCCAATAATTTGCCGTTATCCCACCATAGCCCGGAATGCCATGTGTCCCCACACAGTATATCCCAATGGTGTCGTTCCACAAATTATCCGGATCGGTGGTAATCGAGAGAATTGGGAGTTCATGGGAAACATTTGCAAAATACGTATTGGACACAACCGCTCCCGGGGCAATCCCATCTTCAAAAACCCTTGCACGGATTATGGAAACAGTATCAGAGGTTTGTATGGGGCCATTGTAAACAGGAGAGTTCTCGTTTGGATATGAACCATCAAGGGTATAATGGATTTCTGACAAAGGGGATGATACACTTAATTCAACACTTACCGGCCCAGGGTAAATCCCTCCAGAAATGGAAAAAACAGGTGTTTCTGCATAAATCATATCTTCCAGAAACGGTGTTGTGTTTGCTGAACCGGGAGTGGGCTTATAGAAAAACCCAAGCAGGCCGGGTTCATCGTATTTTCTTCCATATGACACATCCGTATTTTGAGGGGGATAAACAAAGGAATCGATCAAGGAACCGGAAGCATCGGCCAAGCCTACCTCTTCGCCGGCACTGCTCAATTTAAAATTTGTATGGTTGCCAATATCACGGCCATCTGCCCAAAAAACGCAGTAAGCTCCCTGAGGCAATATGGTACTTTCGGTTATTTGCCATTTATTGGGGACTTGAAGATCATCGGTCAAATAGTATCCATATAAATTGACTGGTGAATTGCCGGCATTGTAAATCTCGATCCAATCGGAAAACCCAATAAAATCAGGGTCATAATTGGTTTGCGTATTGGAAGCGATAATTTCATTTATGTATAGTTGGGAAAAGGTTGGTTTTATCCCAAGAAACAATACAATTATAATCAGTAATCGAAGCTTCATAATTCAAATTAAAAAAGGAAATTTTATCCTTTGGGCATAACGGAAATATCTCCCCAGTGTTATATAAATATGGGACAAAATTACAAAAAAGAAAAACTTCTTCCTCCAATCGTTTTTCTTCTTTAAATCCCATTGATTTATCTGTACTATTTTCCATACTTTTGAAAATCAATATTAAATGAAGTTATGCAATAATTAAAAACCAGGGTTTATGAAAATCCCCAGGGGTTTACCGTTTGTTTTTATCTCCCTTCTTTTCCTCATTACATCCTGTATTGATAAGGACAGAGAAGCTGTTCCCCGTTACGACTTTATCCATCCGGCCTATTTGAACCTGGAGTTTACAAACGCAACCGGTTCGATATACCTGACCAGTTGGCACTGGAATAAAGTGGTACAAGAGGAAATAGAGACCGACTCACTTTTGGTGGTGGGCGATGGAAACATATCTTTGGAAATCAATGTGAACAAGCCACAACTTATTAACTTCAGTTTTAATGAAACCCGATTCGACTTTTTTTTCGTTCCCAGGGACACAACTGAAGTCCATATCGATTTTTCGAAAAGCCTTGATTCCGTTATCCCTGAATTTACAGGAAGATACGCTATTGTAAACCGCTATTATTTTGAAAAACACGATCGCTTCAGCACATGGGATTTTTTCTTGCCACGTGCAATGTTCACACAATCCTCTTTGGATGCCACAGAACTAGAAAAAAACAACGATGACCTTACAGATTTGGAATTGCGGTTCTTATATGATTTCGCCGGGACAAACCCAATTCGTCCCAAATGGTTCCAGGAATATGAAAAACAAAGTATCCTTTTGAAAAATGCATATTTCAAGGAAAACAGCATCTTTTACAGAAAAGCCATGTTGGGGATAGATGATTCCATCCCGGAAAACTACTATTCGTTCATCAACAACATTGATATCAATTCCAAAACGGCATTGATAACTGATTATTTTTTTCATTACTTATCGGACATAGAGTCTTTTCAATTTCGAAAAACCCTAAAAAACCATATTGAGATTGTTGACAAAACAATGGCCGATCAAAAATACATTGATTATGTTTTCAATTATATGGATAGACTTGACCCTAACACAAGGGAATTGTACTCACTTTTCAAACTGTTCTTCAATTACAAGCTTAGCCCAAAAAAACAACATTGGATCGATTCCCTCAGAAAATACGTTGTAAACCCTGATTACAAATTCCTTCTCGATACATTGGACAATAATAAGTTCCGGCTTCAAAAAAACACAAAAGCACCCGGTTTTTATTTGCAGGACAATAAAGGCGAATTCCGAACATTGAAGGAATTCAAGGGGAAAGTTGTATTGCTGAATTTTTGGACAACAAGTTGCCAACCTTGCTTAAAAGAATTTCCGAGCGAAGATTCTCTTGTTGAAAAGTTTAAAGGCTCTGATTTTCAACTAATCAGCATTTGTTTAAACAGTTATGAAGATATATGGAAAATGAGAATCAAAGGCCATTCAAAAATAATTGTTTATTTGTTCGCAAAGGAAAATTGGAACAAAATTTTGAAGGACAACTATAAAGTAAACGCTTATCCCACTTTTGTTTTGATCGATAAAGAGGGTAAAATCATTAACGAAAAACCATCAAGGCCGAGCAACCCAAAGTTGGTTGATGAAATAGAATTACTTTTGGAACAGGATAAAAAAACCAAATCGGAACAATGAACAAAATCACAAAACTATTCAATATCAAATACCCCATTGTCCAGGGCGGGATGATATGGTGCAGTGGATGGGAACTTGCTTCGGCGGTTAGCAATGCAGGTGGATTGGGGTTGATCGGCTCCGGCTCGATGTACCCGGAAACACTAAAAGAACACATCCAAAAATGCAAGGCGGCAACAAATAACCCCTTTGGGGTAAACGTTCCCCTTTTATATCCACAGACTGATGAGCATATCCAGATAATTATCGATGAAGGGATAAAAATCGTTTTCACATCCGCTGGCAACCCAAAGAAATACACTTCTTATTTAAAGCAGCACGGAATAACCGTGGTGCATGTGGTGGCCAATGTGAAATTTGCCAAAAAATGCGAGGAGGCCGGCGTGGATGCCATTGTTGCCGAGGGCTTCGAAGCGGGCGGCCACAATGGATTCGAAGAAACAACAACCATGACGCTCATCCCACAGGTAAAAGAAGCCATATCAATACCTTTGCTTGCCGCAGGGGGAATTGGGAGTGGAAGGGCCATGTTGGCCGCATTTGCACTCGGTGCGGATGGTGTCCAGATTGGTAGCCGGTTCGTTGCTTCGGAAGAATCATCGGCCCACCCCGATTTTAAGAAGGCCGTGTTGGAAACCAAAGAGGGGGAAACACAGCTTTTGCTTAAAAAACTGGTTCCGGTCCGTTTGATTAAAAACGCGTTTTTTAACAAAGTAAACGAAGCCGAAAAAAAAGGGGCATCAAAGGAGGAACTCATGGAAATCCTTGGAAAGGGAAAAGCAAAGCTGGGCATGTTCGAGGGCAACCTGGAAGAAGGGGAGCTGGAAATAGGCCAGGTGTCCGGGATGATAAATAAGGTTAAACCCGTTGCAGCGATTATCAAGGAAATTATTGAAGGGTTTGAAATAGCAAGAAAGGAATTGATGGGGGTTGGGTTTTAATAATCAGTGGGAAATTTTACCTTTACATCCTAAAAACTACATGACATGACTACAATAACAATCAAAAACAGCGGAAATATTTCCCGGACCGAGTTTGAGGATTTAGCAGATTTACA
Source organism: Bacteroidota bacterium (assembly GCA_024278155.1). Classification (GTDB taxonomy): domain Bacteria; phylum Bacteroidota; class Bacteroidia; order Bacteroidales; family JAADJA01; genus JAADJA01. Next base: position 5,808 of record JAJRTT010000045.1, read on the forward strand.
TGATTATCTCAGCCTCCAAATAATTGAAAACCGTGAATTTTCTGATGAATTCAAAGCAGAATTAGATCGGCGGGAAGCAGAACTTCTTTCAGGTGAGGTAGAGGGAATTCCTTGGGAAGTGGTAAAAACAAAACTTCTATCAAGAAACATCTAATGATATATCAGTTGTTTTTTCACCCTACTGCCGAAGAAACGTACTAAATCCCCCCCCTAATCCCCGCCAGCATGGGAAATTTCTACGCTGGGAGCAAATAAAACCCTAAAACTTCTCATCATACTTGGTCCACAAAAAATCCCCCAGCTCCCAGGCTTTGTCAACTACCTTATTCCCCTGCTCATTGGAATATCCGGTGAGCATTTGAATGGTTTTTTCGGGGTTCTTTTTATCATAAACGTCCAGGGCTTTTTGCTCGATTGATTTTTGGTTTTCAAAAAGCTCCCGTTGCCATGGGTTCCAGACAGCATCCACATCATAGCGCATTTCGCCCCAACGCTGGGCCGTAAGTGTCCCCAATCTGTTGAAAGCCCACCAGGCCGATTTTGTGGTATAACCCTTCGGGCGTCCCGGGGTTTTATAGGGTTCGGGGATGTTGGTCACGCTCCCATAAACAGGGATATAAATGGAAGTGGCCACATTGTCCATGGCCAGCCATTCCACGCCGCCTATTTCGTCAGGGAGCCAGCTACGGCATTGGATGATGGTTGCGTACATGGTGTACCATCGGGCAATTGTCCGTTCACC
>JAJRTT010000522.1 GCA_024278155.1 Bacteroidota bacterium
GTTTTTTTTGCAGGCAATCTTCGTTTGTTATGTGAGCATTTTTTCTAAATCAATTTCCTACTGTATTACCTTTATTCAAATCCCTCCAACTTACTATGAAATTCCTCCCAGCGTCCCATCTCATTTTCCAGGTCTGTGTTCAAGGATTGGTATTCAACGGATAGTTTGTCATAATCCATCGTATCTTTATATTTGTCAGGATCGGCAAGGATGGCGTCCATCTTCTGGATTTTCTTTTCAAGTTCCTCTATATTTTCTTCTGATTTGGCAATTTGGTTCTTGACTTTCCGAAGTTCCCTGTCGCGCTGCTTTCTTTGCTCCCAATTCAGTTTATTCACCGATTTGTTTTCTTCCTTTTCGCCAAGGGTCTTTTTCTTTTGCTCCAGCTCTTTCAGGGTTTGCAGTTTCCTGAAATACAAAAAATCATATATGTCACCGAGGTATTCCTTTATCTTTCTGTCCCTGAACTCAAAAACCTTGTTGGTAAGGCCTTGTAAAAAATCCCGGTCGTGGGAAACAATAATGAGGGTTCCGTCAAATTGCAAAAGGGCACTTTTCAAAATATCCTTCGATTGCATATCGAGGTGGTTGGTGGGCTCATCAAGGATCAACAGGTTGACCGGCGTCAACAATAGTTTGGCAATTGCCAACCGTGATTTTTCGCCTCCCGACAACACCTTCACCTTTTTATCAATGGTATCGCCGCTAAAGAGAAAAGCGCCGAGGATATTCCTTACCTGTTTTCGGATATCCCCTGCGGCAATATCGTCCAGGGTTTCAAAAACAGTTTTGTCCGGATCGAGGAAATCCCCCTGGTTTTGTGCAAAGTACCCAATCTGGATATTATGTCCATATTTTAGAACGCCTGTATAATCAAGCTCGTTCATGATAATCCGTGACAAGGTGGTTTTCCCTTCCCCGTTTTTTCCCACAAAAGCAACTTTGTCGTTTTTAATGATGGAAAAACCGATACTGGAAAGCACGTTCAAATCGCCATAACTTTTTGACAATCCTTCGGCATCAATCACAACCTTCCCTGAACGGGGCGCAGGTGGAAACCGAAAATGAATTGCCGATTTATCCATATCATCAATTTCTATTTCCTCCATCTTATCCAACATCTTTATCCGCGACTGTACCTGTTTGGCCTTTGTGTTTTTATACCGAAACCTTTCGATAAAACGTTCAATTTCTTTTATTTCCTTTTGCTGATTGGTGTGCAATGCCTTTTGCAAACCCAACCTCTCTTCGCGCATTTTAATGTATTCGGTGTACCCTGCTTTGTAATCATATATTTTGCCATTAGAAATCTCAATGGTACGTTTGGTCACGGCATCAAGGAAAGCCCTATCATGCGAAACCATGACCACGGCCCCGGGATATGTTTTCAGGAATTCCTCGAGCCATTGGATGGATTCGATATCAAGGTGGTTGGTGGGCTCATCGAGCAAAACGACATCGGGTTTACTTAAAAGGATTTTGGCCAGTTCCACACGCATTTGCCATCCACTGCTGAATTCGTTTACCGGCCGTTTCAAATCGCTACGCTTAAACCCCAGACCGGCCAGGACTTTCTCGGTATCAGCTTCCATCGTATCGCCACCGATCATTTGGAAACGTTCATTGGCATCGCTCAATTTATGGATAAGGTTTTCATATTCCTTGCTTTCGTAATCGGTTCGATTCGCAATTTCCATGGAAAGCTTTTCCATCTGCTGTTCCAATTCATGGATTTCAGCAAAAGCATTCAAGGCCTCATCATAAACAGTAAATTCGCTGTTTGTTTCCTTTTCCTGGGGCAAATATCCCAGTCGGGTCCCATTGGGCATAATGACTTCACCTTCCTGTGGAAGCAATTCACCCGCAATTATATTGAGCAAAGTGGTTTTGCCCGAACCATTTTTTCCGGTGAGGCCAATCCTGTCCCGGGTGTTTATCATAAAGGAAACATCGCTGAACAAATCGGTGCCGGTAAAATGGATGGAAAGCCTGTTTATCGAAATCATTAAAAAAACTATTTAGCGGCAAAAATAGAAAAAGAGGAGAACTTTACGGCCTCCTCTTTTCATATTTAGCGTTTTATTTTATTCAATCTTATTTAACGGAAACCCTACGGGTAGCAATCCCGTTTTCCATTTTCACTTTCACAAGGTAAACGCCTGTTTGTAAAGTTGACATATCCACCTGATGTGCAATTGAATTTACTTCCTGATATTTGATCAGTTGACCGGTCAGGTTATAAATCTCAACACTTTGGATTTGAGCATCGGCATTGATGTTCAATAAATCTTTGGTCGGATTTGGATAAATCATAACTGCTGTTTTGCTGGCTTCATCAATCCCTGTAATCACATCAAGGGTCACATCCACTTCAAATTGTGAATTGTCAGGGTCTGTATTGTTGATAACCAACGTGGCATTATAAGTTCCCCCAATGAGATTTGATGCATCAAACATCACATCAAGATCAGTGGATTCCCCTGGCGCTACTGTACCTGTGGGTGCAGAAACCGAAAGCCATTGTTCGATGGCATCGCCTGTAAGATGGGCACGGATATTCCAGTTGTACTGCAAGTCAGGGTTATCCGAAAGATGTCCCCATCCAGGTCCGGAAGAAATCCAGTCTCCATTTGGATTTGGCGGGCCTTCGTCAGTACCTGCGACAAAAGAGCCGGCAACATGGTCGATCCAGTAACCTACCCAAATATCACCCCCTTCAATATCAATTGGCAATGTGAGGTTTACCTCGTTCCAATCCCCTGCAACGGCAGCGAAATCTTCTTCCCAAAGCATTTCACCTGGTCCCGGGATATTTGGAAGACCATAATCATACACCTGTATTTTTGTACCCAAAGGAACATCGTTGATGAACATCTCAATGGAAGTCAGTTCATATCCAATGTAATCGTTTACCATATCAGCAGGGAACATTGCAGAAACACGCATGATGCCTCCATTGGTAAAACCAACTGCTGAAAAATTATCCCCATCGTAATTCAATACAACTTCATCGTCGGTTGCGCCCGGAGCAGGCCCGCCTGGTTTTGCATTTGCATCAATGGCAAGATCAAGAACAACTTCTTTACTGTGACCTGTTGATGGTTTTTGGTTTAAGGAAGCAGATTTTGAATCAAACTGATAGGTTGTGAAAATATCATAATCCAAGTCAAGAACACCTTCATTGGCAATTGTAAGTGACTGCGTGGACGTACCACCACCGTTAACGCTTTCTGTCAGCGAAACAGGATCAACATTGATAATAGCAGAACCAACTCCTGCCGACACCTGTACAAATTCCATGTCATCCATATAATACTTTGCTGTTTCGCCAGATGGTGCACCTGCATATAAATCCATTCCCCCCAATTGCAATGTACCTTCCTGTGCAGTGGCCTGCCAGCTAAATGGCCATTCATAAATAAGTGTCCCGTTTACCCAAAGCTCAGTCCAGTCTTCATCAAGGTCGATTTTGTTCTCGATCAAAATCCAAGTATCATGATCAAAGTCAAAATTGGCAACGGCCTCACTCCCTGCACTTAAATAAGCACTTCCGGTGGCACCAAAGTAAACTTCGTAAGCCCATTCGATCCCAGGGCTTTCAAAATGCTGGATATTAAAGTACCCACCAAATCCCTCGGGAAGATAATAACTGAAATTCAATTCGTAAACACCTGAAGTCCTGTCACCAAGTTTCAGGATTCCATCGGTTGCACCTTCCACCAAAGCCGACTTGGCCCCGCTCTGGGCCATTTCATCTGTAATAGGTGTATCATCAGGTCCTCCCGGGTCGTTTCCCCAGGTTGTCCACCAATCTGGTTCAACAACTGCAAGGAAATCACCTGCATTATAAGCTTCCATATCATCAGAATATAATACTACCGGAACCTCTTCAAAAAGTAAATCATCAAAGAAATAGGTAGCAGTTTCACCTGTTGGAGCCCCGGCATAGAAATCGATTCCCCCCAGTTGCAACAGGCCTTCCTCTCCAGTTGCCTGCCAGCTAAAAGGCCATTCATAAAGAAGACTCCCATTGATATAAAGCTCGATCCAGTCATTGTCCAAATCGATGATTTGTTCAACCGGGAACCAGGCATCATGATCAAAATCGAAATTGGCAACGGCTTCGCTCCCTGCATTCAGGTAGCCGCTTCCCGTAGCCCCAAAATAGACTTCAAAAGCCCATTCAATTCCCGGGCTTTCATAATGTTGAAAATTGTAATAACCTCCAAAACCATCGGGCAAATAACAATTGAAGCTTATTGAATATTTCCCATTGGTCTTGTCACCAAGTTTAAGGATAAGGTCACTTGCGCCTTCCACTTTTACCGAATTGGCAGGGCTGTTCGACTGCTCATCTGTTATCAAAGCGTCATCAGGCCCACCCGGATCATTCCCCCAGGTTGTCCACCAATCAGGGTTGACAACTGCAACGTAATCGCCAGCAGTATAAGAATCGAAATTCTCCTCATACAACGCTTGCGAAAATGTGTTTGTGACTGCAAAGGCAATCAACACAAGAAAAAGTAGTGTTTTTTTCATTTTAATTAAGATTTAATGAACAAATAAATTGATTAAAGTGTTTAACGTTTATCAAGAAGGTAAAATTACAAAAAAGAACTATTAATTCCAGACTTATTTCCTAACGATCAAAGGGGTGGTAATGGTATTGCTTTTGTGTAATGCACGATCAACGATATAAGCTGTAAACATAATGGTATCGAAAGTCGAGTTGAAATTGTAGGCCTGAAGGGTATCTTCGATCTCGCCCTGAATTGACTTTATGCTGCCAAAAGGTGTGAGGTATGGAATCCGTTGGTTAAAAGTAAGCGTGTCAACTTCGCCCGTGCCAGGATCTATGACAATAGGGTAAACACGCACCGTATCCCCATATTGTATCTCGAAATAACTAATAAAAAAATTATAGTCATAGGGGGGCGCCGTTTGATCCTGGCGCAACCCGATATCGCCATCGCCATCCGTAAAAGAAATTTTCAGGACGCCACGGTCATAAACATTCAAGGTGGGATTATGAAGCCGCAAATAGCTTTCGAACTTTATCTCTGGTATAATCGGATAGGTTTCGGCCTTTTTGCAGGAACCCACAACCTCCAACATAAGGATGGCAACAATTAAATATTTGAAAAATTTTCCCACGGATTTTATTTTCAATGTAAAAGTACTTTTTTATTTTTAATATTGTAGGCAAAATTAATGATTCCATGCCTGACATCAGAAATATTTCAAAACAAATCTTCAGGATAAGTTCGACTGATGAATTTAACGCCCTTGCTCTGAAAATATTTCATTATCAATATGCTGAAAATCCGGTTTACCACCAGTTTGTGGATTTTCAAACGAAGAACCCCGAATATATCCAAACAATTCAGGAAATCCCATTTTTGCCCATTGGGTTTTTTAAATCGCATAAAATTATTTCAGGGGCAAAAGAGGAAATGCAAACGTTTTCAAGCAGCGGCACAAGCGGTATGGAAAGGAGCAAACACTATGTTGTTGACCCTAAACTGTATGAAGATAGTTTCCGTCATGGCTTTGAATATTTCTATGGGCATCCAAAGGACTTTAGGATTTTTGCCCTTCTCCCTTCTTATCTCGAAAGGGATGGTTCTTCATTGATTTATATGGTGAAGAAACTGATGGATCATTCAAGCAACGGGCAAAATGATTTTTTCCTGGACAATTATGGGGAACTTGCAAACCGCTTGAAAATCAAATCCGATAAAAAAACATTGTTGATCGGGGTCAGTTTTGCTTTGCTTGAGTTTGCAGAAAGGTATTCTTTTCCATTTCCCGGTGAAACCATCCTAATGGAAACCGGGGGAATGAAAGGCCGCCGCAAAGAGATGATAAGGGAAGAACTGCATGAAATCCTCTGCAGGCAATTCCATCTTGAATATATCCATTCGGAATACGGCATGACGGAATTATTGTCGCAGGCATATTCCAATGGAAATGGTATTTTCAAAAGCCCACCCTGGATGAAAACCCTGATCAGGGACATGAACGACCCGAAAAGCTGGCTAAGGAATGGCAAGACCGGGGGCATCAATATCATTGACCTCGCAAACGTCCATTCCTGTTCATTTATAGCTACCATGGACCTTGGCCGGAAATTGTCCGATGGGGAATTTGAGGTTTTGGGCCGTTTTGACAATTCGGATATCCGTGGGTGCAATTTGATGGTCGTGTAGAGGTGGCCAATTAAAGTTACAAACGTCATTGCTATTATGGCGTCATTGCGGCGCCTATGCCAAAGCTTCGGCGACAGCATGAAGCATCGAAAGGAAGGCCTTGCGCGCCAGAATGCTGTGGCAATCTGTTTGCTAAGAAAGACAGACCAAAACCGCCAGCTATGGAAAGGGCAGCCGTAACCGCCAACAGATTGCCACGATGCGCCCCCACGCATGGCCTTCCTTTCAGTATCTTGCAATGACGCTCTATATCTTTACTTCCTCCAGAATGTGGGCGTAAAAATAATAAGCACGGTAAATAATTCAAGACGGCCAAGGAGCATGAGGAAAGAGAGAAACCATTTTCCCAACGGAGGTATCCAGGCATAATTCTCTACAGGGCCAACATCGCCAATTCCCGGGCCAATATTCCCAAGCGTTGCAATGGTCGCCCCTACGGCCGATTCGAAATCAAGGCCAAGGAAAGTCATGATAAAAGTACCAAAGAAAAAGGTCATAAGGTAAAGGAGGAAGAACGACATCACAAGGTGGATAATTTCAGGGGAAACAGTTTTGCCATTGAACCGCAAAGGAATGACTGCCCTTGGATGGATCATTTTCTTAAATTCGAGCGCACTGCTTTTAATCAGGATTATTTGTCGGGCAACCTTGATCCCGCCTCCCGTTGAACCAGCACTTCCACCAATGAACATCAGCAAGAACAAGAATATCCAGATGTGCGACGGCCACAACAAATAATCAGAAGAAACAAATCCCGTGGTGGTCACGATGGAAACTATCTGGAACATTGCATCCCTGAACGTTTTTTCAATATCGCCCGTATTGCCTTCAATAACCAGCAAAATTGTAATGACGATTGTAAAAACAAAGGTAAAGAGGATATAATTACGGTATTCTTCATTTCGCCAAACCGCCCTAAATTTTCCATGCAGGGCAAAATAATGCAATGTAAAGTTGGTTCCGGCCAAAATCATAAACACAATGATGACATATTGAATGTAAGGCGAATAATTAGCGACAGAAGCATTTTGGGTGGAAAAGCCACCCGTGGCCATGGTCGCAAAGGAGTGACAAAGGGAATCGAACAGATCCATCCCGCCAAACATCAGGAAACCGGTTTGCGCCAGGGTCAACAAAACATAGATAAACCAAAGGCGCTTTGCCGTGTAAGTAATCCTTGGATGGAGCTTATCGGGCGCAATCCCCGGCATTTCCGCCACAAACAACTGCATTCCCCCAATCCCGAGCAGGGGCAAAATAGCGACCGAAAGGACAATTATCCCCATACCGCCTATCCAGTGGGTCACGCTCCGCCAAAACAGAATCCCTTTGGGAACAGATTCAATATCGGTAAGGATTGAGGCCCCGGTAGTGGTAAACCCTGACATGGTCTCAAAAAAAGCATCAGTGATATTGGGTATCGCCCCACTGATCAAATAAGGGATTGTGCCAAAAACCGAAATAACGATCCATGTTGTGGAAACAATAATATAGCCTTCCCTTTTCCCTATTTGCCGATCGGCTTTTCGGGTACTGAACCAAATAGCAAAACCACTTACCGTGGTTATCAAACCACTGTACAAAAGGCTAAAGCACCTGTTGCCACAATAATACAACGAAAACGGGATACCAAGGAACATAAAAAAACCTTCGATGATCAAAAGAAAACCGAGGATTTGGAAAATGATTTTCCAGTTTATTTTTGGCAACAAGCTCATAATCCTTAAAACCAGGTTTTGGGCTTAAACAATTTCTCGACTTTTGAAATGGCCTTTGGAAAAGCAAACACAACGACTTTGTCATTTTCATTGATCTGAAAATCACCCGTTGCGATAAACGCCTGTTTGCCCCGTAAAATCCCGCCAATAAAACTGCCCTCGGGAATATGAAGGTCTTTAATGGCCTTTTTGGTAACCGGCGATTTTGGCTGGGCCACCAGTTCGATAACCTCGGCATCTATCCCGCTAAGGCATTTTAACATGGTCACTTCGGCACTGTGCGTAAAACGTGAAATATAACTCGCCGTAATCAGTTTTTTGTTAATGATGGTATCGATCCCCACACTTTGGGCAATATCGATATAATCGATGATCTCAACAAGTGCGATGGTTTTTTTTGCACCCAGTTTCCGAGCATGGAGGCAAGTCATTATATTGGTTTCGGTGTTATTGGTAACCGCTATGAAAGCATCCATGTTTTCGATATCCTCCGCTTCCAACAAATCAATGTCCCTTGCATCGCCGTTGATGATCAGGGTCTTCTCCAAATCGTTTGCAAGCAGATCACACCGGGCCTTATCATTTTCAATCAATTTAATGTTCTGGTTCTTTTCCAGTTTCTTGGCCGTTCTCCTTCCGATCCTTCCCCCGCCGACAATCATAATATCATTGACCTGGATTTGTTGTTTGGCCCCGAGCTTCATCAATTGTGGGATACCTTCGGGCTTGGTAATCACATAAGCAAGGTCATTGGGTTTGAACACATCGCTGCCACCGGGAATAAAAGCTTTTGAATCCCGATAAATCGCTATTGCCCTGAATTGGAGGTCAGGATGCTCAGTTGCTATCTCGTTGAGTGTTTTGCCAACAACATAAGCATTTTTTTCAAGCTTGAGCATGAACAGTGAAAGCAAGCCATGTGAAAACTTAAAAGTTTCGGTGGCAGCGGCCTGTTTCAACAAATCAATAATATCATCGGCGGCAATGGTCTCAGGGCTAACCAGCTCATCTATGCCCAGGCTTTGGAACAACTCCTTTTTCGATTTAAAAAGATAGGCCGGATTGCTGACGCGGGCAATGGTCCGTTTGGCGCCCAGTTTTTTCCCAACGGCTGCCGTTAACAAGTTTGTTTCCTGTTCGTGCAACACGGAAATCAACAAATCGGCTTTGTTGATATGTGCCTCCTGAAGCACCTTCGGATTGGAGGAATCACCTGTAATCGTAAGGATATCCGTACTCGATTCGAGCATTTTCAGCAAATCCTCATGCGGGTCAACGATGGTAATATCATGGTTTTCGTCCTGTAGCATCTTGGCCAGGTGAAACCCAACTTCCCCATCCCCTGCAATGATAATTCTCATAATTCTGTTGTTTATCAGTTGCGAAATAAAGGGTTTATTTTTAAATAATCAATATAAATAGATTAAAACTGTATTTTTGTTTTTCGTAGAATACAACTTCTCAAATTTTCAGCATTGGATTATGGCAAGTAATTTCCTTTTGAAAAAAAGCCCAAAACTGGCGGCTTTCATTGACCCAAAACTACTATTTATTGAGATTGGAGTGCTGGTGATTATAATTATTGCAGAAATAACAAAGGGCTCAAATAATGAGCTTTCAAAAATCCTTATCCTGATTTCAATTTCTTTTCTTTCAATATTATACTTTTTCAATTCTTATCGAATTGATAAAGAAAATCAGGATTCTTACAGCGTTTTCCTGATCAAACTTACGGGCTGGGCAAATACTGTCAGTCTTCTGGGCATATTGTTTTCCATCAACCATTATGACGGTGGTGGACAAATGATAGCAGTCGGGCTGCTAACCCAGCTTTTGATTCTGGGTTCCACTTTCGTCCGTAAATATTTTAAAAAAGTGAATAGCTTACGTAAGGTAGATATTATACGTTCAGTTGTTTTGTCCCTTCTTGTCGGGGCAGTATTCTTACAGGCTATAAAAAGTTTTTAAAAAACAATGAGAAAACTTTCATTGATGTAAACTTTGGCTTACAATTTTTTGGCTCGACAGATCATCCGAAATCTGGGCAAACCACTACCTATGATAGTGATGGGAACCGTATTGTTACTTACAAGGATTATGGGGAGGGTTTTTCCGGTGAGGAACTATATTGGGTGTTTTTTGGTGCAGGTTCATTTGTTACGGCCAATTTCTCGATTGGGTTTGTTTTTTGACTTAGGTCAAAACCTCAAACCCATCCCAATCCAACCCAACAGTGAACTTTTTCCTAAAAACCTCCAGTTTTTCTTTTGACAAGTTTCCTAAAATACTTTGTTCTTTTCCAACTTCTGCCTGATAAATAA
>JAJRTT010000523.1 GCA_024278155.1 Bacteroidota bacterium
CAGTATAGCAAGTAACCAGAAAAAAAGCTGTGGCGAATCGGGAAGGATAAATGTGCCTGCAATGATGAAACTGTAAATGGACGTATTGTAAAGGATCGCGGCATAAAGCCCTGCCAGGCTGTCTTTTGTTTTTTGCCCGATCCTGAATACTATCAGGGTATTAAGTGTGCCAAAAACAATGGCCCCGAGCCGGATGAAAAACTCACTGTCGAACAACAAATTGAACGAGAACAACTGAATCGTGAACCCAACCATCGGCGGATGGTCGAAATGGCTCCAGTCAGGGTAAAGGGCGTAGGTCCAGTAATAGACTTCATCGTTGCCCAAATCAAGGTTAGAGGCAAGGATGGCCCGGATTATGGCCGATATCCCGATGAGGAAAAAGAGGGCTGTATTTATTCTTTTATCGGTCAACATTGGTTATCCCCCCTTTTTCTACTTGGCTTCCAGATAAAATGATGGAAATTAAAGGCAATAAACAACAGCGATGCAGTACCAAGGATACGTAACAGCCATGTTTTGTAAATATCAATTTCAGGTGATGCGTTTTTGTTGGGGAATTCACCATCCGTCCGGCAAAAAGCATTGAGGTAATAGGTGGTTCCGTCCTGAAATTCGATTTCTGTCCTCACATAGGTATCGCTGGTTTTAAAAACATAGAAAGCGGATATTGTATCTTTCATGCTTTTAAGTACTTTCCCACCTTGTCCGATAAACCGGAATTCCTTTGCCGGACGGTCTGTGGAAACGATAATCGTATCATTGCCTTTAAAATCAATATTCCGGATGACCGATAAGTCTTTGCTCTTTTTGATTTTTTCCTCAAAACTTTCACCGTCCGGCCTGTAAATCCATGCACCAAAGGAATTCCCCTTTTTGAGCGCGTTTAAAATATCTTTTTGATCTGTTGAAGGGGAATTTATAAACGTGCAATTATGGCCTATTTCATCAGGGTTTGAAATATCGTGGGCATCGTCATCACCGATAATCGTAATGTAATTTCCCGAGGATAAAGCCGCATCCCAGTGCTCCAGCGAAAAACGGTAATTGTTCAGTACTTCGATACCGTCATAATTCGCGAGGTATTTCATGTCGTCCGGTGCATACCCATGCCTGAGTTTCGGGTGGGCAATGATTACGAGCTCATTATCGTTGCGAAGTAAGTTCAGGATATGCTGCTTGTTCGACAGCGTTTGGAAAAACGGGAAATCCGTCCATAAGACTTTTCGTGAACCTATAAGAACCTGATGGTTCTTTTTGATTCCATAGCCATGTTCATAAACCGGGATATAGGAGGGCTCACCTTCTTTGTAGCGGTTGATTTTCTGATAGTCGGAAGTGGCAATGATATCATATCCAAGGCTTTCATAAAGAGCGTGGATTTTTTCGTTTGTGTTTCCCCTGCCCGAGGTAATCCCTTTCCAGGCATAGGACTGAATCTGGAAATTGGCCTTCTTCCATTGGTTTCCGTCCATCCCGGAATAGGGGTCGTAAATTTTATCTCCAGAGAAAGGGGGATTTTCCCTGAAATTATAAACCGGGCTGAAAATATGATGGGTGGCCGAAATAAAAAGTATAAGGCCAATCAGCATTAACAATCCTTTACCTAAGCCTTTAATGATGGAAAGAAACAATTTCATGTGCCTGTATCTAAATGAGCCCGCAAATTTACGAATTATTCAATCCCTAGGTTTTTATTAATCCTTTGGGGTGTACGACAAATTTCCCAAGTCCACATATAAACTCATTTAATTGGTATCATTTATTAGTGTGAATTTCGTGTCGTACCATCGGCAAGCCTTTGGCGACTGATGGTTTTAGTGATTTAGTGGCACTTTGTTCTGTAGCCACGAAAGCACAATCCCGCACATATGGGACTAAATTCCACGAAAAAGGAAACTTGTTGTACGTCCATCTTTCTGAAATCTGCTTCTGAAAATGAAATATGAAGGTGCGTGTCACGTGCATTAATAAATAAATCTGCAATGTAATTGCTCTTTTGTCTAATTTTGGGAAAACCAATTATTGTGTACCAATTACTTACAATATTATATGATGCCATTTCTAAAAAATTATGAAACAAATAGTTATACTTGTTCGTACTACACGGGAGTTTTGCCGATAATAATTGTGATCAGAAAATGGAAGAATTAATGGAACTTAGTGATAGCAATTGTTTCAAGAGGAAAAGACCTGTTTTCTTTTTTTGTAAAGGGAGGTCATAAAGGTGAAAATCATTCTCATTTTGGGAATTGAAAGAATTTATTTAAGTTTGGCAATATTTTAAAACATATGAGTGCTTTTAAGATTTTTATTGTAGAGGACGATCCGTTGTACGGACAAATGTTGAAATATCATTTGTCCCTCAACCCGGACAATGAGGTTTATAATTTTGAATCGGGTGCCGAATGCCTGAAGAACCTCTACCGGGGGCCTTCCCTTATCAGCCTTGATTATTCATTGCCCGATATGTCGGGTTTTGAAGTCATAAAAAAGGTTAAAGCTTTTAATCCCGATATCCCAATAATTATTGTTTCAGGGCAGGAAGATATTGCCACGGCCGTAAACCTGTTGAAGGACGGGGCTTACGATTATTTCGTTAAGGATGAGGACACCAAGGAGAGGCTCTGGAATTCGCTGAAAAACATTAAGGAACGCCTGGAACTGAAGAATGAGATCGATGTATTGAAAGCAGAAGTTGGGAGAAAATATGAATTCAGGAATATCATCAAGGGGAACAGTCCGGCAATCAAGCAG
>JAJRTT010000524.1 GCA_024278155.1 Bacteroidota bacterium
TGGAGGGGATGCAACGATGATGATGCACATGGGTGCTGAAATAGAAAAGGACCCTGAACTGTTTAAACATACAACACATTCAGAAGAAGAGGCTGCTTTATTGCGGATTCTCCAAAGTGCCTATATTGAGGATAACAACAAATGGGCACCCTCAATTGAGAAACTCAGGGGCATTTCCGAAGAAACAACCACTGGTGTTCACCGCCTATATCAAATGATGGAGAAAGGAAGCTTGAAAGCGCCAGCTATCAATGTAAACGACTCTGTCACAAAATCGAAATTCGATAATTTGTACGGTTGTCGCGAATCATTGGCCGATGGCATCAAGCGGGCAACGGATGTGATGGTTGCCGGAAAAGTTGTGATTGTTGCCGGATATGGCGATGTTGGGAAAGGAAGCGCAAAATCCATGCTGGGATATGGCGCAAGGGTAATTGTTACCGAAATCGACCCCATCAACGCACTACAGGCGGCAATGGAAGGTTTTGAAGTAACCACGATGGAAGATGCGGTTACGAAAGGAAATATTTTCGTTACCACCACCGGGAACAAAGATGTTATCACCGTGGAACACATGAAGGCCATGAAAGACCAGGCAATCGTTTGCAACATTGGCCATTTCGACAATGAAATCCAGGTAGAGCCTTTGAACAATGCACCAGGAGTTACAAAACTGAATATAAAACCACAGGTTGACAAGTATATTTTCGAAGACGGCCATGAGATATTCCTGCTTGCCGAAGGAAGATTGGTAAACCTTGGCTGTGCAACCGGACACCCTTCTTTTGTCATGAGCAATTCATTTACAAATCAAACATTGGCACAGTTAGAGCTTTGGCAAAAAGACTTTGATGTGGATGTATATCGTTTACCAAAAAGGTTGGATGAAGAAGTTGCCCGTTTGCACCTTGAGCAAATCGGCGTGAAGCTCACGACATTGACGAAAGACCAAGCCGATTACCTCGGGATACCCGTGGAAGGCCCGTACAAACCTGAGCATTACAGGTATTAAAAACATCATTGTTTTTCAGTAGCAATTGAAATTGTTTTACTTTTGCAACTGAAAAATATCGGCCCCATAGTTCAAGGGATAGAACGGAAGTTTCCTAAACTTTAGATTCAGGTTCGAGTCCTGGTGGGGCTACTAAAAACCCATACCTTTTTGGTTTGGGTTTTTTTGTGCCCATATATTCCCAGCACCGCATTTCAAAAATATCAAACTAATTTGGATTTCCTATCCCGTTTCCAGGAACATTCATTCACACCATGATTATTTCTCGGGAATCGCATACTACGAAAATGAAATACATCTTCGATATCGGATAAAAAAACCATCGTTCAATCCACCCCTATTCCGTTAAATTACTGAAACAAAAAAAGATGCAATTTTGGTACGCTTTTGTATAAAGGCTCACCATATTTGATAAGGTGAAAATATTATTCAATCAACAAAGCAAATTCAATCATGAACAAACAAGGTGTCCAAACAACAAAAATGACGGAAGCAAAAGAGAGCTTCGCAAAGAGCCTCTTCTATATCCAACTGATTAGTCTCGCACTTGCGATAATCAGCATTTTTTTAATGAATTAAGAAATTAAATGAATTGTTAACTTAAAAATCAAGGTAAGGTGATCACTTCAATCGACTTTCAAAATCTGACCGAGGACCTCAAATGCTACGTCCTTCTCAACAACGGAAAACATATCGCAGAAAGAAACTACGGGATTTACAACATCCAGCTATATTGTGTCTATGGCTTTTACGTAGAGGTTTTTTACCTACCCGGCTCTGATGAGATAGATCAGATATTATCGGTAAATTCCGATGAAGTCCTTGAATTGTACCTTGACAGTATCGACATAACCGACATCTATATGTAGGTCGGTTGTATTTTCTTCTTTATAATTCTTAATTTTTATACCTCCTTGAGCAATTCAAGGGGGTATTTTATTTGACCAAAAGGCATTGAAACCTGTACACCGGCAATATACGGTTTAAGGTCACGGATTGTTTGCCTGGCAATTTCCAGGCCTGTTTCCCTCGCTTCTTCCTTCGATTTTGAAGCATACATCTTTTTCATCACCTCATCGGGCACAGAAGCCCCGGGGACTTCATTGTTCATAAATTCGGCATTCCGAACGCTCACCAATGGCCAAACACCAGCAATGACAGGAATATCGAGATGTTCGATCCGTTTCATGAAATCGAAAAAAAGCTGATTGTCAAAAACCGGTTGCGTAATGGCATACTCGGCCCCTGCTTTCACCTTCCATTCAAAACGTTTTATTTCGTAATCCAGATCGATTGCGCCCGGGTTGACCCCTACACCACTAAAAAAACCGGTAGGATGTTCAATTGGGTTTCCTCCAAGGTCCTGACCCGAGTTCAAGGAGCTGACCACATTGGTAAGACCAATGGAATCCACATCGAACACGGCTGTTGCATCCGGATAAGTCCCCATTTTTGGAGGATCGCCGGTGACAAGAAGGACATTTTTAATTCCTGCTGCATAAGCTCCCAACAAATCCCCGACCATCCCCAATAAATTCCTGTCGCGACAGGCAATGTGCAAAATAGATTCAATCCCTGCCTGTTGCTGGATCATCATGGAAAGATAACTTGCCCCCATCCGTGAAAGTGCCCGTGGGCCGTCCGGGATATTTATGGCATCCACACCGGCCTCCTTGAGCAAACGTGCGGTTTCAATGGCTTTTTCCGCATTTGCCCCTCTCGGGGGAACGATTTCAACGGAAGTAACAAATTCCCTATTACAAATCTTTGCTGCAAATTTCGATTTTTCACAGACCGGGACAGCCTGTTTAAGTTCTTTTTCTTCCTTTAGCTGAACGGGCTTTGGTACAATAATCCTTGGTTGGATGGATTGGATGGACTTCCGCATCTCCCGAATAAATTCCGGGTTTGTTCCGCAGCACCCACCAACTATCCGTGCCCCTGACTGAATAAACCTGCGGGTATATTCGGCAAAGTAATCGGCCGTGGCAAGGTAAATATTCCTGCCGTCCACATTTTGGGGCGTCCCGGCATTGGGCATCACGCTCAAAGGGACTTCCGAAACCTTGTTCATTTTCTCCAGTGTATCCAACATGGGCTTGGGGCCAACACTGCAATTTACGCCCACCACATCGGCGCCCCACTGCACCATTTTGACCGAGAACATCTCAGGTGGTGTCCCGAACAAAGAATTACCTTCATTGCTGATCGTCATTTGGGCAATTATTGGCAAAACATACGCTTCTTTCAGGGCAATTATTGCCTGTTGCATCAGGTGGAGGTCGGAAAAGGTTTCAAGGATAAACAGGTCAACACCCCCATCTTTCAAGCCTTTTGCCTGTTCGATAAAAATTTCCCGGGCTTCAGATTCGGCAAGAGGCCCCCAGGGCTCAAGGCGTTGGTCCAAAGGCCCGATTGACCCGGCTACATAAATATCCTCACCGGCCGCGGCCCTTGCAAGAGTTGCACCGGTGAAGTTTATCTCATAGATTTTATCTTCAAGGCCATGCTTTTTAAGCTTCAGGCGATTGGCCCCGTATGTATTGCTTTCAAGGACATCGGCCCCGGCCTCAGCATAAGCCTGATGGATTTCCTTTATCAATTTCGGACGGGTCAGGTTCAGTTCGTCATAACAACTATTGATAAAAACACCTTTATTATATAGTTCAGTCCCCATGGCCCCATCAAACAGGACCAGGTTATCTTTTAGGAAATCTAAAAAAGGAATACGCATAGAATATGTTTTTTGTAAAATTACTAATTTTACCCAATTAGGGGTTTATTGGTTTTTTAATTTTTTTTGCAATAAAAGAAATACAAAATGGAATATTTATCAGATAGAATAACCATTGATGCAGGATTGTGTAATGGAAAGCCAACCATCCGTGGCTTAAGGATTACTGTAGGAACAATTATGGAATTTTTGACAGCAGGGGACACAAAGGAAGAAATATTGGAGCAATATCCTGATTTAGAGCCTGAAGATATAAATGCTTGCATGAGATTCGCAACCCAATTAATGAATAGAAAATATGTAATAAAGGAAACTGCATAATGGTCCGGTATCTTATTGATGTAAACCTGCCTTATTGTTTTTCCCTATGGAATAATGAGAAATATATTCATCAACGAAATATTGATCCTAAATGGAAAGACATTAAAATATGGGACGAAGTTTGTAAAACAAGCTTGAATTATAAATTAGTCAATATCTTTATTGATAGAATTGAAGGGATTAATTGATACACTAATAATTCAAATTCACGTTCAACAACCTTTCAACCTCCACAACACTCATTTTCTTCCTTCGTGCATAATCTTCCACTTGGTCTTTTCCGATTTTCCCTACCATGAAATATTTTGCTTTTTCGTTGGCGAAATAAAATCCGCTCACGGAAGCTGCCGGGTACATGGCAAAATTTTCGGTTAATTTGATCCCGGTCTTTTTTTCCACATTGAGGAGATCGAACAATATCCCTTTTTCGGAATGTTCGGGGCAGGCAGGATAACCCGGGGCAGGCCGAATCCCACGGTATTTTTCTTTTAGGATTTCATTCATATCTGCTTTCAGGGTTTTTTCATAACCCCAGAATTCCGTTCTCAAACGAAAGTGGAGCAGTTCGGCGAAAGCTTCGGCTAACCTGTCGGCAAGTACTTTCAACATAATGATGCCATAATCATCATGGTCTTTTTCAAAA
>JAJRTT010000525.1 GCA_024278155.1 Bacteroidota bacterium
CTTGTTCAGGCTGAAATCGTGGTTGTTCAAGTCCCACCTTTTTACAAGCAATCTCAAAGAACCCATTGCAATCAGGGCCAGGCTTTTCTTGTCCACATCTTCCCTGATGTTTTTTTCCAGTTGTCCTTTTGCTATAATGTTCTCGATTGTTTGTGCATGAAGGTTGAGGATTTCCACTATCCTGTTTTTCAGCACTTCTTCGTTTTTGAAAATTTCTTCCGAAAAAATTACCGAAACCATGGAAGGGGTCACCGAAAAAAGTTCCAACATTTTCGAGAACATGAAATCCATCTTTTCCACGGCAGTTGCTTCAAAAGTTTCCATCATGCCGGAAAGCATCAAGGCCATATCCTTGAAATTGTTGAGGATGGTCAACAGGATTTCTGTTTTGCTCTCAAAATGCCTGTAAATCCCCGGCTCGGAAATACCGATTGCCTTCGAGAGGTTTTTTATGGTAAGTCCCTGTATCCCTTTCTCATCAATGATTTTGATTGATTCTTCTACTATCTGTTGTTGCCTTTCGGAAAGCATTTTCAATATATGTTAGTTAGTATTCGCTTGCAAAAGTAATACTATTATTTTAAATAGCAAGTTTTTTTTATTTTTTTATTTGGTTTTTGATCCCAGTCGATGGGCAAGTTCTATTCACTTTTTGTTTTGTTGGAAAAACGTTAAATAAACCGTTCGACTCTTGAACCCTGAATTACAAGCCCGACTTGGAATAAAGGCTTCCGTTAAACCAATATTCACCATAATAAGTCTGACCGTTTTTGATATGCACATGGTACTCGATGGTATATTGTCCCCCGTTTTGCATTTGAATGGTAATCGTGCCCTTTTCGATACTTCCCCTGATTGTCCATTTACCGGTGTCGTTGCTTTGATTTCCTGTTCCCCAGTTGCCGGTACTAGTGCCACCATCTTCAAAACCACCGGAGTAGGAAGCTTCATAGTGTTCTGAATAAACGCCATTGGGATAAAGGTAAATATCGGTGGAAGTATTGGTGGTGAAAGTAGTCCACTTGCCCGCAAAACGACTCACTAACTCCGTGGTTTCCGTTTTGATGAATGTCATGTTCTTGCCAATTTCCTTAGCAGCGTTCTCAAGGCCTTCGCTGTACATTTCGGGCGTGCTGGCGGCAATGATATAAGCCCCGCCACCATTTGGTGAAAGCACACCGACACATTTTGCCTTTGCCACCGTCCCATCAAGATAGCCTTTGTAATCGCCGACCAGGGAATTTGTACTTAATGTTGAGATGTTGCCCGAAAGTTGAAGGTCGGTCCCTTCTTCCTGCAAACCTTCTTCCATCCCCGTTTGCATCTGTGCCATTGATTTTGCCTGATGGGGCATTATTATTATCAGCCCGGCAATGGAGTTGTGCCCCAACAAAATATAATCGGATGTCACCTGCGAAACCCAACCATCGGGAGGGACAAACTTGAAGCCCCAGGAAGCACCGCCCACTTCACCTGACGGGTTTTGCGGGTTAGGGTACATAATTGATTGGTTTTTGAACGGCAATCCTGATTTCGTGGGACTTGTTGTTGCAAGGGCAATTGCTATCCCGAAAACTGCGATGGTGGTAAATATTGTACGCATAAGGCAAATTCGTTTGGTTTGTGAAAAACTTAAACTTAGCGAGCTATGCTTAATAGTTCCATATGGGGTTTTTGATTTTCCTTGAGAATCAAGGACCAAAGGTAGGAATAATTCTTATAGGAAAGCAAGCGGTTTACTTTGTTGTGCACCCTAAATGATAAAAACCTTCCTTTTTAAGTTGCTTACAATGCTGGGCGATTCATTATCGAATAAACAATTTTCCTGAACCTTTTTCAGTGATTTTCAGTATAAAATCAATCATACGTATTTTGTACAGTAAATTCCGAGATGAGCCAGAAGTTTTTTAGCATAGTCCTCCTTGCTTTTTTGCTTTCTATTGGGAACATTTCTTTTACCGAGCCCCAAATAGATAGCCTGGAAATCCTTTTGCCCGAATCGTCCGGGACAGAAAAAGCGAATATACTTCTTGAACTTGCCTATGAATACCGGGTGAAAGAACCCCGGAAAACGGTAGAGTATGCCCATCAGGCTTTGGCAATTGCAAATGAACTGGATTCGGTTTTCATCAAACATAAGGCATACAGTAACCTGGGATTGGGTTATCGGTATCTTGGAGAATATGACAAAGCCATTGGATTTCAAGAAAAAGCATTGGAAATTGCTGAACAGACCGGGAACAAATCACTGATTGCCCTTGAATACAACCGGGTCGGGATTATTTATAAAAGGTGGGGGCTGTACAGTAAAGCCCTGGAGTATTATTTGAAGGCCCTTAGTTTGCGCGAAAAGTACGGGAGCCCCACAAATATTGCCAATATGTACAATAATATTGGTAATGTTTACCGGAAACGCGGTGATTTGAAAATGGCCCTGGAATATTATTTCAAGACCCTGGATATCCGTAGAGAACTTAATGATAAAGAGGGCTATTCGTATATTTTGAACAATATTGGAAATGTATATTCCGATCTTAAGAATTACGACGAATCCCTGGTTTATCACCAGGAATCCTTAAAAGTGAAAAAAGAACTCGGAAATGAATACGGGCTCTCGGTTTCATATAACAATATCGGAAACATTTATCTGGCAACCAACAGATTTGAAAAGGCACTTGAGAATTTTCAGTTGGCGCTTGCCATTTCAAAAGAGTTAGGTCTTAAAAGCGGGGTTTCAACCAATTTGAACGATATTGGCCGGACTTACAAAGCCTTGAAAAATTACGAGAAGGCCCAAAAATATTTGACCGATGCCCTGGAAATACAAGAGGAGATCGGGGACAAGTCTGGGATTTTGTTTTCCTACATCAGCTTTAGTGATATTTATCTTGATCTCAACAAAGAAAAATTAGCTTTGGATTATTTGGGAAAAGCAGAAAAAATGGCAAAGGAAGAGGGGTTCCTTGAATACCAAACATTGATTTACGAGAATTATTACAAGCTTTACAATTCGCAAAACAATTATAAACAGGCATTAAAATATTATAAAAAGTTTTCGCTTATCCATGATTCAATTTTCAATAATGAAATCAGCAATAAGATAACGGAGCTTCAGATAAATCAACGTACAAAAACCATCGAAACCCAGAATAGCCTTTTGGAGGAGAAGAACAAAGTCCAGGAGCTTTCAATCAATAAAAAGAACCAATTCATTATTTCGTTGTTTGCCATCACTTTCCTTATCTTGGTGCTGATAGGCCTGGTCTATAGCCGTTATTTGATAAAACACAAGGCCCAGCGCGAACTGCTCGAAAAGAACAAGAGCATCACAGAACAGAAGAATTTTCTGGAAGCGTTTATCAATACGATTCCGAACCCCATGTTCTTCATGGACAAAGAGGGGAAGTTCCAGGGGTGCAACAGTGCCTTTTGGAAAATCCATGAAAGAAAGAACGAAGAAATCATTGGGAAAACAGTTTTCGATTTATATCCAAAAGAACTTGCGGCCGGGTATCGTAAAAACGATAACGAATTGCTTTCAAAGGGGAAATCCCAACAAATGGAATCAAAAGTTATTTTGCCCAACAATAAATGGATGGATGTCATTTTCTATAAAAATGCTTTTTATGACAGCAATGGGGAAATAGCTGGTCTGCTGGGGATCATGTTGAATATTACGGAACGGAAAAGGGCGGAGGATAAACTGATTGAATCAGAAAAACAATTGCGTGAAGCGAATGCCGCAAAGGATAAATTCTTTTCGATAATCGCCCATGACCTTACCAATCCATTGAACGCCATCATGGGCCTTGCCGGATTGTTACATGATGAGTTTGAATATTTTGACAACAACGAAAAAAAGGAAGTAATCAAGAATTTGCACAATGCTACCCAAAGTACGTTTAAACTTTTACAGAACTTGCTGGAATGGTCGAAAGCCCAAATCGGCAAATTGGCGATAAGCCCTGAAACCCTTAACATGAGTGCAATTACCACTGAAAACATAACACTTTTGGGGTCTATGGCCCATCACAAAGAGATAAAGTTGAAATCAACTATTCCTTTTGATGCGATGGTGGTGGCGGATTCAAATATGATAACCGCGGTAGTCCGAAACTTAATTTCAAATTCCATTAAGTTTACCCCAAAAGGGGGTGAAATCATGATTTCCTCCAAAAGGGTGAACGGGCATTTGGAAATCTGTGTGAAGGATACAGGTGTTGGCATCGAACCCGAAAACCTTGAAAAGCTTTTTAGCATTGAAAAACAATACAGGACAAAAGGGACCGAGGGCGAACTTGGTAGTGGGTTGGGCTTGATGTTGTGCAAGGAATTCATCGTGAAAAACAAGGGGGACATTTGGGCCGAAAGCGAAATAGGGAAAGGGACCCGGGTGATATTTACCTTACCTGTATAAAATGCACTCCCAGAAATCAATCTCAACCCAAAGAAAACCTTTTCAAAATTGTATTTCAACCGATTTTATAATTAATATTGCATTCAATTTGCAAATTGCCCAATGACTATTAAGTACCTCGGACATATAATACTGTTTTTCTCTCTCTTGTTTGTTAACCAGGTGTTTGCATCCACTCAAATTGATAGCCTCAAGCAAGAATTGGATGAAGCCCATTTAAATGAAAAGTTTGATTTGCTTATACGGATTTCAATAGAATATTGGTCTGTTGATCCCAATAAAAGTGTTGATTATGCAAATGCAGCCTTAAAACTGGCCAATGTTACCGGGGACAAGGAAAAAGAAGCCCTTGCACTCAACCGCATCGGTGTCGGGTATTATTTCCTGCAACAAAACGATAAGGCCCTTGAGTTTTTTAAAAAGTCTTTTGCCCTGAGCAAGGATATTGGCGATTCGTCAGGCATATGTAAGTCTGCCAACAATATTGGCCTCATTTACGAATTATATGGGGAGTTTGACAAGGCCATTGAGTATTACTTCAAGTCGCTTGAAATTGAAATAGCCAACAGCAATAAAGAGGGGATTGCCTCGACCTACCTGAACATAGGAAACATTTATTACCGCAATCAGGAATATGACAAGGCACTGGATATTTACAAGAAATGCATGGATATATTTGATGAACTCCATGATAAGCCGGGATTGATCAAAAGTTACTCCAATGTGGGGGCCGCTTACACCGAAAAAGAAGATTATAACAAAGCCTTGCATTTTTCAATGCTTTCTTATGAATTGAGCCTTTCGGTAAACGATAAGGACAAAATGGCCAATAACCTTAACAATATTGGCCGTATTTATTATGAAATCGGGGATAACGAAAAGGCCCTTGATTATTATTACCAGGCCCTTGGGATACAAAGGGAAATCAAGGATGTTTGGTCACAAGCAAATACGTTCCGGAATATCGCATCTGTTTATTTGGACAAGAAAGACTATGATAAAGCTTATGATTTCCTGGTGCAGAGCCTCGAAAAAGCCAAGAGTGTAAATGCGGTGACTTTGATGATGGAGATATATGAAGACCTTTCTGAATATTATGAAGTGAAGAAAGATTACAAAAAATCCCTTGAGTACCATAAATTGTTTGCAGAGTTAAACGATACGATCTACAATTCCGAAAGCAGGCGGCAGATAAGCGAAATCGAAGCCCGTTACGAATTCAAGAACAAGGAACAGCGGCTCGATCTTTTTGAAAAAGAGAACGAGGTCCAGGGGCTTAAAATAAAATCGCAACGGTACATTATATATTCTGTTGCCGGGTTTGGGCTGTTTTTCCTGGGCCTGCTCCTGTTCTTTTACTATCGTTCTCACGTGAACAAGCGTGAACGGGTCTTGCTCCTGAACAAGACAACCCAAATTACCGAACAAAAGATATTGCTTGAAAAAACCCTGGCCGAATTGCGGGAAAGCGAAAGGAAATACAAGACGCTCATCGAAAGTATCCAGGATGGGATTTACATTATCCAGGACGAAAGAATCATTTTTGCCAATGAGGCTTTTTGCGAATTATCGGAATACACCTACGGGGAATTGTGCGATATTGGGCCAAAGGAAATCGTTGCCCCGGAATCCCTACGTGCGTTTAGCCTTTACTATTTAAGGCAAATCCGTGGGGAGGATGTCCCTGCTTCATTGGAGTTTAGTCTGATAAGCAAAACAGGAAAGCGTATTGACGTAACTGCGTATTCGGGCCTGGTAAACCTACATGGGAAAATTGCGACAATCGGGACCTTGAAAAATGTTACCAAACAAAAGGTATATGAAAAAGAACTTATAAAATCGAAGGAAGAAGCCGAAAAAGCCACTTTGTCGAAATCCATGTTCATTGCCGGCGTAAGCCACGAAATCAGGAACCACATGAACAGTATCATCGGTATTTCGGATGTGTTGGCCGAAACATCACTTACCGTGGAACAAAAAGATTTTCTGGATGTGATACAGGTTTCCGGGAATAACCTACTGAACATCATAAATGAAATACTCGATTTTTCAAAAATTGAGGCGGGCCAGATTGTCCTTGAAAAAGAAAACTTGAGTATTTCAAAATTGTTTCAGGACGCAATTTCCCTGCACGAATATAATGCGAAAAAGAAGAAGCTTTATTTAAAGTCGGTCATTTCGGATAAAATCCCCGACCGCTTGCTCGGCGACCCAACGCGCCTGTCGCAGATTTTGGTCAACCTTGTGAGCAATGCCCTGAAGTTTACCGATACGGGCGGGATAACCTTGTACGCCGATATCCTTGAGGATAAAGATATTTCAACGCAAGAATCGAACGATGTATTGATCAAGTTCAGGGTGGTGGACACAGGCATCGGTATTTCCAAACTGAGCCAGGAAAAATTGTTCAAGCCCTTCTCGCAAACGCATGCGGCCGTGCAGCGAAAAATGGGAGGGACCGGCCTGGGACTGGTGATTTGTAAAAACCTTGCCGCATTGATGAACGGTGAAGTTGGGATTGATTCTGAATTGGGCAAAGGCTCCTCGTTCTGGTTTACGGTTTCCCTGGTCAATCCTGAAATAGCTGTTAAAAAGACGAGCAAAGATGATAATAGCAAACCAAAGACGAAGGATTTCAATGGGAAAAAAGTACTTCTCGTAGAGGACAACTTATTGAACCAGCACCTCACAAGCAAAATCCTGATTAAAGAGGGCTATGCAACCGATATAGCCGAAAATGGAAAAGTGGGGCTCGACCTTTTTATGAAAAACGCCTACGACCTGATTTTGATGGATATCCAGATGCCGGTGATGGACGGAATACAGGCAACACGCTTGATAAGGAAATATGAAAAGGAAAACAACAAAAAGAAGATTAAGATTATTGCCGTTACCGCACATACGAAGGACGGAGAGCGGCAAAAACTGTTCAATGCCGGCCTTGATATGTATTTAAGCAAACCCTTTAAATCGGAAGAATTAATTGGGATAATTGCAGGTTTGGGGCTGTAAAATATGTTTTGGGTTATGCGTTTGCGATGTTGAGCGTTAGTATCTTAATTCTGATATTCATGTTTTTATTGGCAGAAAATTACAAATCACAATGATCAAATATCAAATAAACCACAAAATCAAATTTCAAAATTCTAAATTGCATATTTGGAATTTGAATAATTATAAAATTGGAATTTATTTGATTTTTGTTTTTTAAGATTTGTCTTTTCCGGTTTATCTGGGTTAGGTCTTCAGCGTTTTACATATACCCATGTCCCAACTTGGCATAATCTTAAACTTAAAGTTCATTGTTCACTTTGCACAACTATTGACGCTCAACGCACAATTTTTTAAAACATAACTTCTAACCCCCAACCCTTAACCTCTACATATGAATTCATTGAAAGATAAACTATCGGCTTTTGAAAAACTGTTGAACATCATGGACGACCTCCGAAAAGATTGTCCCTGGGACAAGGAACAGACTTTTGAGAGCCTGAGGCATTTGACCGTTGAGGAAACCTATGAACTGTCGGAAGCCATCTTTGATAAAGATGTTGACAATATCAAAAAGGAGTTAGGGGATATGATGCTCCATATTGTGTTTTATGCAAAAATAGGTTCCGAAACCGGTGATTTTGATATGGCCGATGTGCTGAATTACATCAGCGGGAAACTGATATTCCGCCATCCGCACATATATGGGGATGTAGAGGTAGATGACGCACAAACCGTAAAGGAGAACTGGGAAACCCTGAAATTGAAAGAGGGACGTGAATCCGTATTGTCGGGAGTTCCAAAATCCTTGCCCCCGCTCGTAAAAGCATATCGTATCCAGGAAAAGGCAAAGGGTGTCGGTTTCGATTGGGAAAAACCGGAACAGGTTTGGGACAAGGTGCAGGAGGAAATGAAGGAGCTAAAAGCAGAGGTGGACAAAAGCGAATCGAAGGAAAAAATGGAAAACGAATTGGGCGATCTGATGTTTTCCATAATAAATTATGCCAGGTTTATCGGTGTTAATCCAGAGGATGCCCTTGAAAAAACGAACCGGAAATTTATCCATCGTTTCCAACATCTTGAAAGCAAGGCCAAAAATTTGGGGAAATCGCTTAAAGATATGACATTGGCCGAAATGGACGTGTTTTGGGAAGAAGCCAAGAAGATGGAGTAAGACCTTCCAGAGTCGGAACGACCTGGAAGAGTCTGAGGTTGAGAACGACCTGAAAGCGTCAGAGCTTGAGAACGGCCTGGAAACGTTTGGCGTAGCGAGAAACTGCACATTTTACATCATCCTATTTTTATTTTCCATCTTAATATGACACAAAACCAAACATTTTGTAATTTTATGCTGTGATTTTCCTGCGTATCATATTGTTCCCTTTTTCCCTTCTGTATGGATTGGTAATCCTGCTTAGGAACAGGTTTTTTGATTGGGGTATCTTGCCTTCAAAATCCTATCCTTTTCCTGTGATTTCTGTTGGGAACCTTTCCGTTGGCGGAACCGGGAAATCGCCCCATGTGGAATATTTGGCCCGTTTACTTCAAAAGGATTATAGTATTGCAACTCTCAGTCGTGGATACAAACGGAAAACAAATGGGTTTTTATTGGCAGGTGATAACCCCAAAGTCGAGGATTTTGGTGACGAACCGTGTCAGTTTGCTCGAAAGTTCCCTGAGATTAAGGTTGCCGTTGATGAAAAAAGGGCAAGGGGGATCAATATCCTTTCAAGCAAATTTCCTGAACTTGATGTGGTTATTTTGGACGATGCGTTCCAGCACAGGCATGTGAAACCCGGATTATCTATTTTGCTTACCGATTATCATAAGTTGTATTCAAATGATTATCCGCTTCCAACAGGAAAATTAAGAGAGTTCAGGAGAGGTGCCCACCGAGCTGATATTATAGTTGTGACCAAGACTTCAAACGTATTGTCGCCAATAACCCGAAGAAATGTGGAAGCATCATTGAAAATCAGGTCCAATCAAAAAATCTATTTTTCATATATCAAACATGGAAAGTTTAAAGCTTTGCCGGGATTGGATGTTTCCCCTTCTGCTTCAAAATATTCCCTGATATTTATGCTCACTGGAATTGCCAACACCTATCCACTCGAGCAACATTTGATGAAATATTGCGATCAGATCGAAAAGCTAACATTTCCTGACCATCATGAATATACCTTGAAGGATGTTGAAAAAATTGTGGATGTATTTGACAACCTGCTTTCAAAAAACAAGATAATTGTTACAACCGAAAAGGACGCCATGCGTTTAATTCGTCCGGAATTTATAAAAATATTAAAACACTTTCCTGTTTTTTATGTTCCCATTGAAATAGCA
>JAJRTT010000008.1 GCA_024278155.1 Bacteroidota bacterium
AGGGTGTGGATGGATGTGCAGCATGGCCTCTCCCCCGTACAGCCTGGCATTTTCCTGGTCGTATCGATAAATGCGCACATTGTTTACCGTATCATTTGAAGGGGCAAGGAAAATATAATCAAAGACATTATTGTAAAAACCCGAAATATCCAAAGTGGTATGCGATGTATGGAGGTGGAAATCGAAGTCAGCTTCGAGGTTGCGTTGCGATTGCAAATCAGGGTTGCCTTTTTCATAACGTGTTCCATGTATCCCATCCTGTGTAAGTTCGGCAAGGTTCGGGCTTCTGAAAGCAGAGGCCAGGTTCAGGCGCAATTGCATTTTTTCCGAAATATTGTAGACCGCCCCGCCCGAAGCATTGAAATTTTGGTAATCCCTTGTCAGTTCATCCCTGTTTCCATTCCCGATGGTGGACGGTACATTGATCAAACGATAATCGAAACGCAACCCCAGCTCCATCATCAACTTTTTTCCAAAATCCCTTCTGCCCACAGCAAAAACCGAAAAATCACCTACACGAGCATCCGGGACAACATGGTCGGGGGCTTCTTGGTTTTTGTTGCTTTGGCTCAAACCCTGGATACCCACAATGAATTTGGTTTTCTCGTTGACAGGGATACTTGTTTTAAGTGTGTAGGAAAAGGTATGCAAATCCATATCCACCAATAAATCAACAGGTGTTTGGGGCGAGCCGTGCAATTTGCGGTTATTCATCTGATAGGCAAGGTTCAAATCGAATTTCAGCTTATGGACAAAAAATTTGTTTTGCGAAGAAAAAACATGGTTTGTCAAATCCTGGTACCAAACATAATTTTTTCTTCCGTTTTCGGCAACAAGCAACAAAGCCGGCGCTACCGACATCCCCAAATCATCTTTATTGTAATCGTAGAAAAAACGGAAAGAACCATAGGATTTGATCAAACCTGCCGTTGCCTTAAAACTGCTCCTGTTGAAACGGGAATTAGGAACCCGCTCATTGTTTCCATCATAGTAATCCAAATTGGAATTTAATCCACCACGAATCCCATAAGTAAAATCGCCATTGGTGCCCTCTACTCCCAAGTTTGAAGAAACACCTTTCGTATTGCTAAAATATTTCAGATTAAAATCGCCCCTCACAGTTCCCCTTGGAGGTGGTGAAGCTTTTATGATATTAATGACACCACCCACAGCCCCGGAACCATATAGCAACGAAGCCGGCCCTTTAATGATTTCCACCCGTTCGATCCCATGTTCATCCACCATAAAGGGATGGTTTTCGGAAAACTGAAAACTCTGCATCGGAACGCCATTGTTCAGGAAAACAAGGTTGCTCAACTAAAGCCCACGGATAACCGGAGTGGCCACTCCCGGCCCTTTCGAAATCATGCTCACCCCCGGGGTTTCGGCAATTGTTTCCATAAACGAGGGAGAACCCGATCGTTGGATTTCTGAGGGTTTGATCGTGCTTATCCGCAAAACGTTATCGTGTTGCAATCCTGCAAAACTCCCAGAGATAACTACCTCTTCACTATTGATTATAGTGGGTTCCATATCAATATCCAATTTCACATCCCCATCCTTAAACTGCACCTTTTTCACCAGGGTTTTGTAGCCCACATAGGAAAACTGAATCCTGATTTCCCCTTTTCGCAAAGTTTTTAAAACATAGCTGCCTTTCACATCAGAAACGGTACCGGAAGAAAAATCAGGAAGATAGACAGATACACCAACAAGGGCTTCCCCGGTATTCTTATCGGTGATCTTACCATGGATACCGGTCTGCCCCTTGGCCATAAAAGCGGACAATAACAAGATAGCCATCAATAGGGTTCCAGATTTGCCAAACATTCAATTCATTCTTTGGATTCGTACTGCAAATGTAGGTTAGTATCGGAAAGGATGCAGTATTTTAAGAAAAATTAATATGGGTTTATTTCTATTCCTCAATAACAAACTCCGTCCGGCGGTTCAGGGCCCTCCCTTTTTCGGTTTCGTTTCCGGCAACCGGACGCGACTCCCCAAAACCCCGGAAGTCCACCCTGTTGCAATCCATGCCTAATTCCAAGAGATAGGAATATACGGCTTTTGCCCTGTTTTCCGAAAGGAGGAGATTGTCCTGTTTGCTTCCCACATTATCGGTATGCCCTTGAATGGATATTTTCAATTCGGGGTTTTCCAAAAGGAAATCGTAAAACTCCTCGATCACGAATTCCGATTCTTTTTTTAAATCGAAGGAATTAAACCCAAAGTAAATATCGTTCAACCTGTAGGACTTCCCTGTCTGGATGGGTTTCAGGTTCATGTCGATAATGGCCGGCACCGAAAAACGTTTATCGATCCGGGAAATATATTTCGATTCCTGCACAAAACCTTTTTTCTTTACTGTCATAATATAGTCATCCTGAAACAAAAGAGCCGTGACATATTCGCCCGTAACCGTATCCACGGCCACTTGCGTCACTTTTTTGGTTTCCATGTTCTTCAACTCCACCCGGGTATTTTTAAAACCGGTGCTATCGCCTTTGTCTTCTTCCAGAACTTTCCCTTTAACGAACAAAACCTCCTCGGGCCGGGCTGCTTCATATAAATCAAAGGAGTATAAGTCCCAGCCCCCAAAGCCTTCAAACTTATTGGATGCATAATAACCGCGCTGCCCGTTTGTGCTAACAAAAAAGCCCAGATCGTCATCAAAAGAGTTTATTGGATAGCCGATATTTTTTGGTTTGTCCCATTTTCCATCCTTGCCGAGTTTTGTAAAAAATATATCATAGCCCCCAAGCCCGAGATGCCCGTCAGAGGAGAAATAAAGGGTTTGGCTGTCGGTGTGGATAAAAGGGGATTTTTCGTTCCCGGCAGTATTTATTTGCGGGCCCATGTTTTGAGGGACGCCCCATTCCCCAAGGCTATCGAGACGAGTGCTGTAAATATCATATCCTCCAAACCCTCCATCGCGGTCGCTCACAAAATAGAGCACTTTCCCATCGGAGGTGATGCTGGGCTGCGATTCCCAGGTGTCTTCACGGTTCACCTTTTCGCTGATATTCTTTATCTCGGTCCATTTTCCGTTACTTAGTTCAGAGGTGCATATGTCGCAATTGTAATATTTTTTCCCTTTTGAAAATTTGCACAAAGTATAGAACAAGGTTTTATTGTCGATGGTAAGCGTTGCGCCACCTTCATTGTCGTTCAGGTTAAACGGAAAAGGCATGGCCTCTCCCCTGCCAAACTCGCCCTCTTCCCGTCTGCTGAACATGAATTTCTCGACATACTTTGTTTGCGGAACGAGGTCGTTTTTCGAAGGGGGGAGCTTTAATTTCCGGGTAAACAAAGCCATTTCGTTATCGGGCGAAATGATGGGAAGATATTCATCGAATTCCGTGGAAACGCCCGGAACGGGCTGAGGGTCGAAAGGGACCGGGTTTTTCAACATCTTATTGTAAAACTTTGAAAACTCAAGGATACGAAAGGCTTCCCCATAATCGGCATCCGTCTTTATCTTGTCCACATCCCTTAGAAACAAAGTGATATACTTTTCTGAATTCACATAATCTTCGGCACCATAATAAATCCTTGCGAGATGATAATAGGCATACACATCATAATCGGGGCAAATATCAACAACATGAAGAAAGTCTTCCTTTGCGGCTTTCAGGTTCATCCTGCTATCTTTAATGTGGATCAGGCCAAGGACGAAATGGGCATCCACATACCCGGGTTCTATTTCTACCACAAGGTTCAACTGCCGTAAGGCTTCTGAGTAATTCCGCTGCCTGTCAGCCCTTATCCCTTTATCGTAGATTTTATCGGCCCGGTTATTTTTTATTCGCGGACAACCGGTATCTGATTGAGCAAATAACAAGTTGGGGGAAAGGTTCAATATCAGGACAAAACACAAAACCAATAATCGATGATTTTTGTTTTTACCGATTAATCTTTGTGAAACCTTAAACCCTATTTTAAGAAACCCGACCACCTTTGTAAAATAATTCCGCTAATTTATGAAATTCAGGGAAACTGGCTTAGCTGAATTCAACCACGGGTGTACGACAAATTTCCCCTAATAAAACTGAAACTGCCTTTTTTGTTGTCATTTTTTAGTGCAAATTTCGTGTTTTTGTGTTTTAGTGGCTCTTTTTTTTCTGCCACGAAATCTCCAAAGCACTAAATTCCACAAAACAGGGAAATATGTCGTACACCCTTCAACCACCAAGAACCACAGGCCGTTGCAAAACCTATTTTGCGAAAATATTCGAGGCCAGCGATTTTTTTTTAACCGCAGTCGTTTTTCTGATAATTAGGGTTGAAAAAATTTGGCAACTTGCCCGGTCAGGCGGGCGAAAAGATTGAAGTAGATTGAGGTCAATTTTCCAATTGTTCCTTGATATCGCAACGGTCTTAATCAGTTCAATCAGTATCCTGTTCCAAGGTCATAAAGAATGTATTTAAATGGAAATAAAAACCCGAAACCCCCAGGGTTCCAGGGTCATTTCCGTATTGGTGGAAAATGTCGTTTTTTGATTGGAAAAGAGTTCCATAAAACCACCCTCATATTTTTTACCTGTAAGGTCAAAGGTTTTTGAATCAGGGCCAAGGTTCACAATAACGAACACTTTATTACCCTCCTTTTCCCTTACAAAAGCCAATACGGATTTATCATCCGAAGTATTTACCCTTTGGAAATCACCTCCCGAAAGCCCGTTCCAGAGAGCTTTGTTGTTCGTTTTCAGGTTATTGAGCTTTGTATAAAAACCGATCAAGGGCGAGTTAATATCCCATTTTATTTCATCTTTTTCAAAAAACTCCAGCCTTTTGTCAAGCCCAACCTCCTGTCCGCTGTAAACCAATGGCATTCCGGGCAAAGTGTATGTGAGCATTGCAAAAGC
>JAJRTT010000526.1 GCA_024278155.1 Bacteroidota bacterium
GAAATAGTTGTTTTCGGGTGTCACCAGCATGTCCGTGAACAGGATGTCCGCAGTATCGTTTTCTATCAAAACACTTGTGGTGTCAAAATCCGGATCTATTTTTAGCAGGAAACCGGAATAGTGGTATGCGGTGTCTTTTGTAAAACCTGCTATGATGACATCTTGATTGTTGTCTTCCAAAACACGCTTTACGCCGCTATGGAATTTCGTATCAAAGATGATTTCATTGTCCAGGTACTGCGGCCCCAAGGTAGTGAGAACACAGTACCATTGCCAGTATAATCAATGGTTTTCTCATAATTGTTTGTTATATTAATGAAGGAAAAAATCAAATCAACCCCTGCTCAATCATAACCACAATATTTTCTATATCCTTGTCTTCCCCGAGTGGATCATATTTTATTTTAAGGTTATAGCCAAACAAACGAGCAAAGGCCTGCCAGAAAAAAGCCGTGAATTTTCCGCGTAGTTCCTGAACTAGTTCGTAGGAAGAATCCCCGGTTTCGCGGTCAACAAGCTTGATGAGGATAAAACCTTGCGAAAATGTCAGTTTTTTCAAATCATCTTCAAATTCATCTTTTAATTCCTGTTCGGCCTGCTTCATTATTTTCCTCCGTTTTGTATCGGATGGCGCATTTTTCAGTATTTCTTCGTATTCCCTTAACTTCACCCCTGCGAGTTTCGCGTAAGGATAAACCTTTTTTATATTACGGACAAGTTTGTCATTTCGATACTGTTGTTTTCTTAATTTGTAGGGTAGTTTACCGTTAACCTCATATTCCGGTAGATCAATAAGGATAAGGGTATCTTCATTGATGACAGTAGCTTTTACATAATGTCCGTTTAATACCGCCTGGGAAAACCCGGTAATGGGAAAGATAAAGAGGACAAATATGAGAGGCAGGTATTTTTTCATAACATGAACCCTGAAATTAGGCAAGAATTGTACCACATTCAAAAGGGTAAATAGTTGCTTTCATGTTACAAACGTAAGAAAATAAAACGATATTGTGGAATTCCGGCTTGTTATCATCCCACACTTCGACAAGCTCAGTGTGACCGAAAACACTTCGACAAGCTCAGTGTGACCGAAAACACTTCGACAGGCTTAGTGTGACCTAAGCTACTTTCAGCTTTGCGATACTTGTCTGCCTGAATTTTTTCTCGGCATATTCAAGGCTTACAACGAATTTCTTTGTTTTGCTGTCCGAAGGCAATTCGAACATGGCTTCTGTTAGGATACCTTCGATAATAGAGCGTAAGCCACGGGCGCCCAGTTTGAATTCAATGGCCTTGTCAACAATGAAATCCATCACATCTTCCTCAAAAACAAGTTTTATCCCGTCCAGTTCAAAAAGGTGCTTGTACTGCTTGATGAGCGAATTTTTTGGTTCGGTAAGGATACTGCGCAATGTATCCCTTTTCAAAGGGTGTAGATAGGTCACGACGGGCATACGTCCTACGATTTCGGGTATCAGCCCAAACTTTTTAATGTCCGGTGGTGAGATATATTGAAGGAGGTTTTCGCGGTCAATTTGTCCACGGTCTTTCCCAACATTGTAACCGACCACATTTGTCCGCATCCGGGAGGCAATCACTTTGTTGATCCCGTCAAAGGCACCACCTGCAACAAAAAGGATATTTTTGGTGTTCACCTGGATCATTTTTTGTTCGGGATGTTTACGTCCTCCCTGTGGCGGGACATTCACCACAGTCCCTTCCAGTAACTTCAAAAGGGCTTGTTGGACCCCTTCACCTGAAACATCACGGGTAATGGACGGATTGTCGCCCTTGCGCGCAATTTTATCAATTTCATCGATAAAGATAATCCCTTTTTCGGCTGCGGCCACATTGTAATTGGCAACCTGTAGCAACCTGCTCAATATACTCTCGACATCTTCGCCCACATAACCTGCCTCGGTAAGGACCGTGGCATCCGCAATACAGAACGGGACTTTCAACAGTTTGGCAATGGTACGGGCAAGAAGTGTTTTTCCTGTCCCGGTTTCTCCCACCATGATAATATTCGATTTCTCGATTTCAAATTCATCCTCCTTGTTCTTTTGGGGCTGACGAATTCTTTTGTAATGATTGTAAACCGCAACCGCAAGCACAATTTTGGCTTCGTCCTGCCCGATGACATATTGGTCAATATATTTTTTGATCTCCATGGGTTTTTGCAGCTTGAACTGGGTAAACTGCTTATCCGTTTTGGAGCTCATTTCCTCGCCAATGATACTTTGGGCCTGGGCCACACAATAATCACAAATATGTGCGTCAAGTCCGGCAATGAGGACATTTACCTGGGCTTTTTCCCTGCCACAAAAAGAGCATCTTTCTAGTTTCTTAACCATTTTAGCAGATTAGTTGTTTATAGTCTTTTCTATCCGTTCAACTCTTCCAGGTCGTTCCGATACTGGAAGGTTGTCCCTATTTGTCAGAGCGGATTAAAATTTCGTCGATCATGCCATATTCCTTGGCTTCCTCGGCAGTCATCCAGTAATCGCGGTCGGCATCTTTCCA
>JAJRTT010000046.1 GCA_024278155.1 Bacteroidota bacterium
TGGTGAACGCTCTGGACGGCCGTTATATCTTGGCTCCTACCCAATAACACCGGCCACGGAAATACTTCAGGAAATAACAAAACATAAATCCCTTGGCGCAAAAGTATTGCAGGCAGAGGACGAAATCGCCGGGATTGTTTCATCAATTGGGGCAAGTTTTGCCGGGGCATTTGCCATAACGACAACGTCAGGGCCTGGCTTGTCATTGAAAAGTGAAGCCATGGGTTTGGCAGTAATGACAGAACTCCCGCTTGTTATTGTAGATGTGCAACGAGGAGGGCCTTCAACAGGCTTGCCGACCAAATCGGAGCAATCTGATTTAATGCAGGCCCTGTTTGGGAGAAATGGCGAAGCCCCATTGATCGTTATTGCAGCTTCCACATCTTCCAATTGTTTTTATTATGCCTATGAAGCGGCAAAGTTGGCCATGGAACACATGACACCGGTCATCCTCCTTACGGATGGATATCTTGCAAATGGTTCTGAAGTGTTCAGGATCCCTAAAGTTGCTGACCTTAGCCCTATAAACCCTCCAATTGTCAAGGCAAATGACAAGGAGTACCAGCCCTATCGCCGTGACCCCGAAAAACTTAACCGTTTTTGGGCAATCCCCGGAACCGAAGGCTTGAGGCACCGCATTGGTGGCCTCGAAAAAGAGGATGGAATTGGAAATGTTTCCCACGACCCGATGAACCACCAGATAATGAGCGAATACAGGGCCGAAAAAGTAGAACGGGTTGCAAATCATATCCCTGAACAGGGGATATTGGGAGACGATACGGGCGACCTGTTAGTGGTTAGTTGGGGCGGTACATATGGCGTAATGTACGAAATCGTAAAAAAACTTCAGGAAGAGGGCAAGAAAGTGAGCCTGGCCCATTTTCACTACATAAACCCCTTGCCGAGAAATACTGAAGATGTTCTGAAGGGCTTTAAAAAAGTTATTGTCCCTGAATTGAACATGGGCCAGTTCGTGATGTATTTGCGAATGAAGTTCCCCCATATCCATTATGAACAATATAACAAAATGCAAGGCTTGCCTTTCATGGAGAAAGAATTAGAAGATAAGTTTAACCAATTATTAGAGGAGGAATAAATTATGTCAATCGAAGTAGATGTAATAGATGTACCTAAACTGACAAAGTTGGATTTTGTTAGTGATCAGATGGTGAAGTGGTGCCCGGGTTGTGGTGACCATGCCATCCTTTCTTCATTCCAAAAGGTATTGCCCGAACTGGGGTACGATAAGGAGGATATTGTTGTTGTTTCTGGCATTGGGTGTTCTTCGCGCTTTCCGTACTATGTGAAAACATACGGTTTTCATGGAATTCATGGAAGGGCTGCCGCATTGGCAACAGGTATTAAAATAACCAACCCTGATTTGAATGTTTGGATGGTTTCGGGTGATGGGGATTCCCTTGCAATTGGGGGGAATCATTTTATCCATCTTTTAAGAAGGAACCTTGATATCAACCTCATGCTGTTCAATAACCGCATTTATGGTTTGACAAAAGGCCAGTATTCACCAACAACCCCTACCGGAAAAGT
Organism: Bacteroidota bacterium; assembly: GCA_024278155.1. Classification (GTDB taxonomy): domain Bacteria; phylum Bacteroidota; class Bacteroidia; order Bacteroidales; family JAADJA01; genus JAADJA01. Next base: position 1,549 of record JAJRTT010000046.1, read on the forward strand.
CACCAAGACATCACCACAAGGAACCATTGAGCATCCCTTTAATATTGGTGAACTTGCGATTGGTTCCCAAGGGACATTTTTCGCCCGTGCAGTGGACACAAATCCCAAGATGATGACAAAGGTAATGCTTGAAGCCGGGAAGCACAAGGGAACCTCTTTGATCGAGTTTTTACAAAACTGTGTTATTTTTTATAATAAGGCGCACGGGTTGATTACCTCAAGGGAAACAAAAGAAGAAAACCAGATTCTTTTGGAACATGGCCAACCGATGATTTTTGGAAAAGAGAAAGATAAGGGGATTGTTTTAAGGGGAACTGAATTGAAAGTTGTGAAATTGGGCGAAAATGGAATTACCGAAGATGATATCCTGGTTCATAACGCATCCCTGGAAGACCCGGGAATTCATGTAATGCTTGCAAAAATGCAACCCCCAGAGTTTCCTGTGGCCCTTGGTGTGATCCGGTCGGTTTCACATTCAACTTATGAGCGCCGCTTAGAGGAGATAATTGAAGAGGAACGCGAATCGCAGCCTATTAAATGTGTGGATGACCTTTTAAATAGCGGAAAGACCTGGGAGATTTAAAACACTTCTTTATAGTAAATACCAAAAAGCCTTTCAGTATATTATTGAAAGGCTTTTGTTTTATCACATAAAAAAGCCCTTCATTAATAATGAAGGGCTTCTCTTTTGTTTCCTAAAAGACTAAAATTCCTTTTTTGCATCAAATGTTTTTTTGCTACCATAAGCTGCACCAAGCGCAAGCATTATAATTAGGCCACCGCCAATTGGGGCACCGCCACCTACAGGTAAATCACCACTGCCGGGGCCTCCTCCTCCTGGATCAGGTGGGGTATCGGCAAAAGTACTGCTCAAAAAGATTGGTGTTACTAATAAGACAACAACTACTATAATACTTCTGATAATTTTTTTCATTGCAATGAGATTTTTTTCAACTTAATTTATTCTAACAATCAGGTTTTCAAATAATAATCTAAAAATTAAGATTAATCTGACTATAATTTAAGGTTGCAAAGATATATATTATTTACAATACCAACAAAAAATTAATTTTTTTTTTAGGATTGAAAAAATGACCATCGGCTTCGATGGTCATTTCTCCGTTGTTTATTTACCTACATTATAGGTTAATCCCACTCCCAGTAATTGCTTGATTTGGGTTCTTGGCCCGGTATTGCCGTCCTTGTCCGTAATGGGTGTATTGTCGTCGTAAATCATTTGAAGTCCAAAATTCGCAGACAACCAGTTATTAACCTTGAAATTTATCATTGTGTCCCAGTTTACATCCACGTTTTGCGGATTTTCCAAATAATCTGAGAACAGTTCGAGTTTCGTTGAAAGGTTTATGTTTTTGGCAATATCCTTCACGAACATAATCCGTGCATAAGCACCAAACTCGAAACGTGATGTTTCCCCATCCGTGATTTTTTTTGACAAATCTGGGTTTCCAAGGCTATCCATTTCATAGGTTGCTGCTTCTACACCAAATAAACCTTGGTCTGCAAGTACCTGATCGTTCACGATGATCCATCTTGCAGTTGCAGGTGATATATATACAGAGAAATAATCAACCGGGCGGTACTCCATCCCAAGCCCAAATGAAATAAATGCAGGGGCGAGGAAATTCGAAATTTTTACCCGTGTTGAATCCACGCCATCGGGATAGTCATATCCGGGGGCAAATTGCGATTTGAAGTTAAAGCCTGCCGTATAATACCATTTTTCCGAAGCTTTAATACCATATGCCGACAAGAAATCAATCTTGTCTTCGCTTTTCCGGTAAAGCTGATCTCCTGTTTTTGTTTGCCCGAAACCAAGGACCAACAGGTTTTCCCATTTTTTGTTCCCTTTTTCATATCTTGCGTAAAAATCAACCAGGCCATTTATGGTGATGGTGTTGTCCCCACCGGCTGCCCAGTTGGTAAACGTTGATTGCGAAAAAGCGAGCATCCCTTTGCTGCCAACTTTCCAGGCTGTATCTGCCTCGTTCTGTCCCATTGAAACCAGGCCCATGAACATGAGGCCTGTCATAAAAATTAGAATTTTCTTCATTATTGTTTGTTTTATTGTTTTTGCAAAAATAATCCTTTTCTATTTCTCATTGAAAAGATGTACGTCTGTTTGAGGGAATGGTATGGAAATGCCTTCTTTATCAAATGCCTTTTTCACATTCTCGATCAAATCGAAATGGATTCCCCAATAATCGGCGGCATTGGCCCAAACCCGGACCGTGAAATTAACGGAACTGTCGGCAAGTTCGCCAACGGCAATAAAAGGAGCAGGATCATTGTGGATTCTGCTGTCAGCTTTGATCAGGCCATCAATAACCGACCTTGCTTTGTCGATATCATCGGAATATCCAATACCGAATGTAAAATCAACGCGCCTTGTTGGTTCCGTCGAAAAGTTTGTCATCGGACCGGTTGATAACCCGCCATTAGGGATAATAATCGTTTTATTGTCAGGGGTTTTTAAGATGGTGTTGAAAATTTGAATCTCTTTCACAGTTCCCATAAAACCCTGGGCCTCTATAAAATCACCAACCTTAAATGGCTTGAATATGAGAAGCATTACACCTCCGGCAAAGTTTTGTAAGGTGCCTGACAGGGCCATGCCAACGGCCAGGCCGGCAGCACCAAGGATAGCAATAAAGGAGGTCATTTCTATTCCAACCATCCCCATTACCGAAATCACCACCATGACTTTCAATAAGATAGAGGCAATTGAAGTTAGGAAAGGACGCAAAGATGGGTCTGTTCCCTTTTTTTCCATGAGCTTGTTAAGTGATTTCACAATGACCTTAACGATCCAAAGCCCAATAATAAGGACGATAATTGCCATTACCAATTGACCACCATACTTCATAATGAGTTCGGGGGAGTTTTCCAGGTATTCGTAAATTTTTTCCATTTTGATAAATTTTTGGTTCTAAATTGATTAGTTATTTATTGTACGGCAAAAGTAAATCTTTTTTTTAATTTGAACGATTATTGGATTTACATTGAGTCATTTCTTTGGATACCTTTATATTCATTTCTTTAAGGTTAATCACACATGTTATTTGATCAGGGCAGCCATGAATCCGGGAAGTGGACAAAAAGTGGACTTCTGATAAAATTCAAGTATATCTAGCCTGAATAATTCATGAATTATTCAGGCTAAAGATTTGATTTAATTATCTTTGCGGTATGATAGAAAGATTCCAGGCATTTATTTTGGATAAAAAACTCTTTGATAAAGGGGATAAAGTGTTGCTCGCCGTTAGTGGCGGGACAGATTCTGTAGTGATGGCCGATCTTTTTTCAGAATGTGGTTATGATTTTGGAATTGCACATTGCAACTTCAAGCTCAGGGGGGAAGAGTCGGACAGGGACGAATTGTTCGTGAAGGATTTGGCAAAAAGAAAAGGCGTTGATTTTTATACCAAAGAATTCGATACCCGTGGATTTGCAGAAAAGAACAAATTATCCATTCAGATGGCAGCACGGCAGTTAAGGTACGATTGGTTCGATTTGTTGGCGGGGCAGGGAGGTTATCCTTGTTATGCCTCGGCCCATCACCTCGATGACCAGATCGAAACTTTCTTTATCAATCTTTTTAGGGGAACCGGGATTTCTGGCTTGCATGGGATAAAACCAAAACAAGGCAAGTTGATCAGGCCGTTGTTATTTGCCCGACGAAGTGAAATAGAAAATTTTGCCGCAAAAAATGGAATTGCTTTCAGGGAAGACAGTTCAAATAAAAAAACGGATTATTTGCGGAACAATATCCGTCATAACCTCATTCCTGTTTTGCAAGGGATAAAACCCGGTTTTCCGGATGTGATGGAACAAAATATCGTACGGTTTTCACAGGCAGGGGAAATTTACCGGAACGAAATCGAAACACAGAAGAAGAGGGTGCTCCAGAAAGAAAACAAGGAGGTGAAGATTAATGTTCAACGGCTTGAAAAGCTCAAGCCATTGGAGGCCTACCTATACGAATTTCTTGTCCCTTATGGGTTTTCAATGGCCAATACAAAAGATATTGTTGAATCGTTAAAATCCGGGCCGGGAAGGAGGTTCTTTTCCAATTCGCATATTCTCGTTCGTGACAGGGAATATCTTATCATCAGGGAAAAGGGAAATGGGAAATCTAACCGGGAATACAGGATCGAGCTTTCGGAAAATTTCACTTCAGGGCCCCTGAAACTAAAGCTGGAAAAATTTGAACAGTATCCTGGTTTTTCTTTTGCAAAAAACGAGAAAACGGCGAGCCTTGATTTTGATAAACTTACATTTCCTTTGATATTGAGAAAGTGGGAAAAGGGCGATTCTTTTTTTCCTCTTGGGATGAACAACAAAAAACTGTTGAGCGATTTTTTTACCGACAATAAGTTTTCGCTTTTTGAAAAGGGGGATGTGTGGTTGCTCACTTCCGATAATAAAGTGGCATGGATTATTGGCCATAGGATCGATAACCGGTTTAAGGTGGATAAAACCACAAAAAGTATTTTACGGATAAAGTGTTTGTAGGGCCACGGGTTGGTATTACTTGTTCCTTAACATGGCAGCCATGCCATCGGCATTGTCCCTGAAACCTATGATAAATGCATCCGTCAAACCTTTTTTCCTGATTTTCCTTAGGTACTGGAACGCCTCTTTCACCGTTTGGAATTTCCCTATGGTATAAATTGTCCAGTTTTGGCTTTCCTCAACAAATATTTCCTTTTCGATTTTATACTTGTCCTTTAGCAATTTTGCATCGGCGCAATCGCATTTCAAGGCAAGGATTTGAACGCTGTAAAAATCGTCCACCGGTCCTGTTCTTTGATTATCCTTTTTGGGAATGTTCCCTTCAGCGGTTAGACCGGTCAAAGGGACAAAAGCAAGACATGGATCCCCTTTTGGCAAACCGGGGCTTGTTGGTTCTTTTTTTGGCCGCACTTTGTCGATCAAAACATGGGTGCCGAAAAAGTATTCTTCCCCGGTTTCCGCAAAATAGAGTACCGTTGATATGGGGAGATAGCCGTAGCTCTGGTTTACGAACACCCTATATCCGATTTCGATAATGCTGTCATTGGTGACTTTTTCCCACATGAGGTTCAGGGTGTTGCCTTTGTAATCCGTTTCGGCATTTGTGATTATGGGTTCCGCAATTTCAAAATGAACGGGTAATTGTTGCGACAACCAAACAGGCCCTTTTACCGCACCTTTATTGATTTTGCACTTAAGCAAAAAAGAAGAGCCGGTCAATATTTGCCCTGGAAAATAATAATCAAGTTTAATGCTTTCCTTACTTCCTTTGTTTTCCAGTCCGGGGTCTCCAACTTCCCCCCTTTTGGAACTTGTCCGCTTTTCTGCCGGCCCAACACCTTTTGAAGGGCCCGCTACGTTTTCACGGGCAATACCCTTGTCGTGACGATGTACCGGGGAATTACCGGAATCAAAAAAATGCCGGGATGGTACTTTTGCCTGCAATTGAACGTTGAACATGCCAAAAACAAATACAAGCAAAAAAGTTTTACTGAAATTCATGGCCAGACCTCCTTACCTAAAATTCTACAATTGAATTTTGCGTTCAAAGGTATTCTTTAAATATGTGCCAATACTGTTCAGTAATTTAAGTAATTAACAAAATTAAGTTAATTATTTCCGCTCTTGCGGCTGGTTTTTCGGCATATATTTTTAGTATCGAAATGATCGTTGCCAAGGCTTTGAAAATGTTAACGTTTGTTATTTTAGGGAAGTCCAAACATCTTATTGCATACCTTTGCCCGCTGACAACTTTTTTTTTCAAAAGTTTGTCTTTCCCACCGATTGAAAAAAGGGATTTTTTATAAATAAATTAAGCGTATCCAGATGAAAAAAGCCGGCATTCTTATAAGTATCGTTTTATTGAGCGTCAATTTTGCATTTTCGCAAATACTTGAACCTGTAAAGTGGGGCTTCAAATCGAAAGATTTGGGGAACAATGAAGTTGAACTCATTTTCACGGCTTCTATTCAAAATAATTGGCATCTGTATTCACAGGATGTCCCTGACGGAGGCCCTACCAAGACTATGTTTTATTTTTATGGGACGAACGGTTTTGAAGTTATCGACAAATCAGCATCGATAGTTGAGGAAGAATCATATAAACGGGAAGGTAAAATGGATTATGTAATCCATTTCAATGAACCTGCCGGACATGAAGAAAATGACCCAATCTTTAAAATGATGTTGAAGACATTTGAAGATGAGGCAAAATTTACCCAAAAGATAAAAATCACAAGTACAGAACCATTGAATATTTCAGGTTATGTATATTTTGGTGCCTGTGATGACAAAGCCTGTATCCCCCCAAACGATGACACTGAATTTTCATTTTCCTTTAATGGCCAAAAAGCCGAAGAGGCTTCAACAGCTGGTGCAAGAGATGTGAACAGCGAAAAACACAAAGGCACCTACCAGGTGCTTGCCGATTTGTCGGTAATGGATCATGCGAACCTTGATGATTTTTCGAATAAAACACTTTGGGAGCTTTTTATCTTTTCCATTCTTGCCGGACTGGCCGCTATCCTGACCCCCTGTGTTTTCCCGATGATACCCATGACAGTGAGTTTCTTTATGAAGGAGAAAAAATCGCAAGGGAAAAAGGAGGCCGTGTTTTTTGGTTTGTCCATCATGGCAATTTATACGGTTATCGGAACCGTGATCGCTGTTACTCTTGGCGTTAATTTTGCCAACTGGTTAAGTACGCACTGGCTGCCCAATGTTTTGTTCTTCCTCATTTTTGTCATTTTTGCCGCTTCCTTTTTCGGGATGTTCGAAATCGTTTTGCCAAGCTGGATGATCAATAAATCGGATGCAAAGGCAGATAAAGGTGGATATACCGGGGCGTTTTTCATGGCCTTTACGTTGGTGCTTGTTTCCTTTTCATGCACCGGGCCATTGGTTGGGGCTATTTTGGTAAAAGCCGCTACGGGCGCATGGGTCGAACCCATTGTTGGGATGCTCGGGTTTTCGTTTGCCTTTGCGCTCCCGTTTGCCGTATTTGCTTTTTTCCCTTCATTGATGAACAAGCTGCCAAAATCAGGTGGATGGCTTAATTCAGTAAAAGTAGTCCTTGGTTTTATCGAACTTGCCCTTGGATTGAAATTCCTGAGCATTGCCGATCAAACATACCATTGGGGAATCCTTGACCGCGAGGTTTATTTGGCTTTTTGGATCGTGATTTTCGTATTGATGGGCTTCTACTTATTGGGGAAAATAAAATTTGCGCACGATAGCGATCTGAAATATATTGGTGTCCCAAGGCTGTTTTTGGCAATTGTTACATTTACCTTTGTGATGTACCTTATCCCTGGAATGTTTGGCGCACCTTTGAAAGCATTGTCGGGCTACTTGCCACCAATGACGACCCATGATTTTGACTTGGATAAGATTTCGCGCGAAAATGCAATGGCCGCTTCCGGAGTGGAACGGGAGTCGTCTATCTGTGATACACCTAAATATCATGAATTCCTCCATTTGCCACATGGAATCGAGGGTTATTATGATTTTGAACAAGGCCTCGCTTGCGCAAAAAAACTGAACAAACCTGTTTTTGTTGATTTTACCGGTCACGGTTGTGTGAATTGCCGGGAGATGGAAGCCAATGTATGGTCGGACCCACGGGTATTGAAGCGCCTGAAGGAAGACTATGTGGTCATTAGCTTGTATGTGGACGATAAAACGAAGGTGGACGAATCGGATTGGGTCGTTTCCTCTGTTGATGGGAAATTGAAAAAATCCATTGGAAAAATTTATGCCGATCTTCAGATTTATAACTTCAACATAAATGCACAGCCCTATTATGTGCTTCTCGGACATAATGGTGAATTGCTGGCCAAGCCACATACCTACGATCTTGATGTGGAAGAATATATCCGTTTCCTCGACGAGGGAATCGAGAATTTCAGGAATGGGAAACAATTTTAATGAAAGCCTAATTTCTTTTTTTTCAAAAGAGGCCTAAATTCATAAGGGTGTACGACAAATTTCCCTTTTTGTGGAATTTAGTCCCGAAGTTTCGGGATTGTGCTTTCGTGCCAAAAGAAAAAAGTGCCACTAAATCACTAAAACCATCAGTCGCCAAAGGCTTGCCGACGGTACGACACGAAATCCACACTAAAAAATGATACCAATTAAATGAGTTTATATGTGAACTTGGGAAATTTGTCGTACACCCATTCATAATGTTGGGAGTACGGGTTTTTGGTTGAATCTACACCAGCAATAAAATAATCCCCAATGATTTTTATGACGGAAAGAATGTGTATTTTTGTGGAAACTACTAATGCCTTTATACAATGCTGAATTTAACTTTAAACAAAACAACGGAGCAAAAGCTGAACAATTATGTATCGATTTATAAGGGTAATATGGAAGATTAGATTTTATTGAAGTAATTAGGATTATTTCCAATTCCCCACTTAAAATAAAATATAAATATCATTATATCGCAGACGATAACAATATGGTTTTTAGATATGATAATGTAAAGCATCACTCAGATATAGCAACATTCCCACATCACAAACACATTTCAGGCAAAATACTCCCAAGTATTGAACCTGATTTCCTTATCATATTGAAAGAGATAAAAGAACATCAAAAACGGAATTGGTTATAGGATTTGGTTTAGGATTAACCTTCGCTAAAAAGCTTGATTGGGATAATGGTTTTTCAATTAAAAGTTCTATTAAAGTTGAACCAAAGAATTTTCTGAATGTTGTAACGTTTAAGAAACAATAATCGGAAAACCCAATTTCCGATTTTAAAAATCAATATTAACACTTAATTATTAAGGAATTATGAGTAGGATTCGATTAGGATTGAAAGGGTTCGGGGAAATTCCAAGGCACATTTACCGAATGTGCATGGAGGACGACCAGATAGAAATAGTAGCTATTTCTGATTTGGGAAACCCGGATATATTGAGCTACCTTGTAGCTGCGGAAACCAAAGGAAAAGTAAAACCCAGGCTCGAAGGGAATTTTCTGGTAAGCGATAACGGAAAAGCCCGGATAGTTGGTGGTGGTGAACCCGGTAAAGTGCCATGGGATTTGTTTGATGTGGATATTGTGGTGGATGGTACATGGAAATACCGCACAAGGGCCGATATGCAAAAGCACCTTGACGCAGGCGCCCATCGGGTTATGCTTACAACTGTTCCAACTGATCTGATTGACAGGGTAGTTGTAAAAGGTGTAAACGACCATACCATTAGGTCAAACGACAAACTGGTTTCGGCAGGTTCGGCAACGACCAATGCAGGTGCATTGATGTTGAAAATATTATCCGAAAACTTCGGTGTGGATTACGCAACGTTTACAACCGTGCATTCCTATACCTCGGACCAACCCTTGCGCGACAAGGCTGGAAGGGATTTCAGGCGAAGCCGTTCAGCAGCTGAGAACATTATCCCTGTTGACACAATTGCTTCACGTTGGATCGAATACCTGCTTCCCGAATTTAAAGACCGGGTTGAGGGAATGGCCTTGAATGTACCGGTTCCCAATGGTTCCCTTTTGGATATGACAACTGTTTTGAAACAGGGCATTTCAATTGAGGATATCAATAAAGCGATGGAAAAGGCCGCAAAGGAATTCCCAAATGTGGTTTCTGTTGAAAACGACCCAATTGTATCCACTGACGTGATCAATAATAAGCATTCGCTGGTTTTTGACAAACGGGCAACAATGTTGTCTCCGGGCCGTATGGTTAAAACCATTTTATGGTTTCACAGTGCTTTTGCCATGGCAGCGAGAATAAAAGAGTTAATTATTGCTTATGACAAAGCAGACAAGAAAGGAGGTAAAAAATGAGAGTAGCGATTAATGGTTTTGGAAGGATCGGACGTTCGGTCTTCAGGATTTTGAACAACCGAAAAGATATAGATGTGGTAGCTATCAACGATCTTTTTGACAATGAGGTTTTGGCCTATTTGTTAAAATATGATACGGTAATGAAAGGCTTCGGGCAGGATGTTTCACTCGATGGCGATTATTTGATAACCCCGAACGAAAAGGTGAAGATGTTGGAAGTAAGGGAACCCGAAAAACTCCCCTGGAAAGAGTTGAAGATTGATGTGGTCATCGAATCCACAGGGATTTTCAGGACAAAAGAAAGCCTGACAAAGCACCTAAATGCTGGGGCAAAAAGGGTTATCCTCACGGTTCCGGCAAAGGACGAAATTGATTACACACTTGTGATGGGGGTGAACGACGAAGGGCTGAAGGCTGAGCATAAAATAATATCCAATGCGAGCTGTACGACAAACTGCCTGGCACCGATGGCAAAAATCCTGAACGATAATTTTGGGATTGTGGAAGGTTTAATGACCACAACACATGCCTATACAAATGACCAGCGTTTGGCCGATGTGCCTCACAAAGACTGGAGAAGGGGGCGTGCCGCTGCCGAAAACATTATCCCAACAACCACGGGGGCTGCTGTGGCAGTAGGCAAAGTTATCCCGGCGCTCAAAGGGAAACTGGATGGAATGGCATCGCGTGTCCCGGTTCCCGATGGATCTATTGTTGACCTTGTGGTGGAAGTTGAAAAGGATGTGACCGTAGCTGATATACATGCTGCAGTCCGTATGGCCGCCAATTCGGATAAAATGAAGAACGTCCTTTTGTATTCCGAAGGAAAAATAGTTTCATCGGATATTGTAGGTAATTCCTATTCCTCTATTTATGATGCGGAATTTACCCATGTGCTTGGGAAACGAATCGTGAAAACACTCAACTGGTATGATAACGAATGGGGCTACTCCAACAGGGTGGTCGATTTGGTTTGCCGGTTAAGCGAATTCTAACAGGACAAAATTGTTTCTAATATTAAAAGCGGGTCTCTTTGAGGTTCGCTTTTTTTATTCGTTTTCCAACATCCATTCCCAAACAGGTTTCACCATTATGTTCTTATTGCCATGCCTAATTTGATCATCCTGATCCATTGTTAGTATTAAGCCTGTGTTCACTTTCAATTCATCCATTGCTTCCACAAGCCCGTTTAATTCACGTTTTAGGTTATCATTGTTTAGCTCATAACAAACCTGGATGAGGCTTTCAACCTGTCGGTTTTTTGAAACAACAAAATCACATTCCCCTTTATTCCTGAAAAAATGAATTTCTTTGGCTCTGCGTTTTAGTTCTATAAAAACCATATTTTCTAATAAACGCCCCTTGTCTTTCGAAAATGAAATAGACAATTTGCTTATTAAACCGGAATCAATACCATATATTTTCTTCTGATTTATTGCTTGTTGTTTTACCGAATAACTGAAACGGAGAACAGTAAAAAATAAATAGGCATCTTCAAAATAGGAAATATAGGAAAGTATTGTATTCACTGATCCCAGTTCAAAAGTTTTGGCCAATTTGTTAAAAGAAAATTCTTTGCCAATATTGGTAGCCAGGTAAATTCCCAATTCTTTAACTACTTTGGGATTTCTAATACCATGTCTTACAACGATGTCTCTATAGATTAAATCGTCAAATAATTGAATCAATATGTTTTGGGTACCTGAATCAAGATACTCAGGAAAACCGCCTGACTTCAGGAATTCACTAAACGATTTAATCCCCTTATCCTTATGAGAAAAATTTAAATATCCGCTAAAAGAAAACGGGAAAAGTTCATAAGTAATTTGTCGGCCGGTTAAACTTGTCCCAAGTTCCTTGCTCAACAATGAGGCGTTGGAGCCAGATATTACTACCCTGATTTTTTTATCGTGGAGGGTACGGATAAAGCGTTCCCATCCTTTTATATTTTGTATCTCATCGAAAAAATAAATTTCCGATTCATTATTCGTTTGAAAGATTTTCTCTAATTTAAAAAAATCATTGACTTCAAAATCAGTTAACCTTGGATCTTCAAAGCTTATAAAATTGAAGTTTTTCACTTGTCTCAATAATTGCATCAATAAAGTGCTTTTTCCACTTCGCCTGATACCCGTAATAATTTTTACGTGATAATCTTTTAAATCTACCTTATTTAGTAAGGTTCTGCGTGTCCCAATAGAAAGTTTTTCATAGTACTCTTTTTGATACAGATAAACTTCCCTGATTTGTTGTTCAAGTAGCATAATTGGTTTTTATTTGCAAAGATAACATTTGTTCATTATAAATGCAAATTATTGTTCATTGCCAATGCAAGCTATTGAAAGGGACTTTAGGATGCAATCGAAAATGTCGGAATAAGAGATAAAAGGTTTCTACTCAGCGGGTATAAGTTCCTGATATTCTTTAGCACCGTTCTTCCTTGCTCTGCCATAGCTGTGCGAAGGCGATGTAGGGCGGAGTTGAAAGAATGAAAAAAGCTTAGTTTTGGCGGAATTTTTGAGAGCGTAGCCAAAAATTGTGAAAAAACGGATAGATATTCAGGATGTTGGAATTTTGCAAAGCTGCTAAGCAGTGACGATAA
>JAJRTT010000527.1 GCA_024278155.1 Bacteroidota bacterium
CCATCGGGTTGTGGGAAAACAACCTTGCTAAATTTATTGGGCGGTCTTGATGTGCCAACTTCCGGATCGGTGATTATCGACGGGACGGATATCAGCACTTTGTCATCGCGGCAGATGATCGATTTCAGGATGAACAATATCGGTTTTGTCTTTCAGGCTTACAATTTAATCCCTGTTCTGACGGCAAGGGAAAATGCCGAATTCATCATGCACCTGCAAAACAGGCCAAAGGAAGAAAGGGAAGCCCGGATAACGGAGCTTTTCAAGGCCATCGGCATCGATGGGAAAGAGGACATCCGGCCAAATAGGTTGTCGGGCGGGCAACAGCAACGGGTTGCCGTGGCAAGGGCCCTGGCATCCAAACCCAAGTTCATCTTGGCCGATGAACCAACAGCAAACCTCGATAGCCATGCCACCACCGAACTGTTGGACATCATGCGCAAACTGAACGAAGAGGAAAACGTGACCTTTATTTTTGCAACACACGACCAGCGTGTGATTGATCGGGCGAAACGTGTCGTTTATCTCGAAGACGGAAAGGTGATCAATCATAAAACGGATAATAGGAACATTTCTGGAATATAGAGACGCACGGACGTGCGTCTATTAAAAATACAAACAGCCCATTTATTTGAAAATAACCATTCGTTGAAAAACAGAATTAAAAATATTGCCGTTTTTTTTAAACAATTGGTCATAGTTTTTCTAGTTGTTATTGGTCAGGTAGTTTTTGCACAGGACAATCCTCCCAAACAAAGAACCTGGACACTGAACGGCTATGTGAAATATATGCAGACAATTTCCTTCCAGAAAATCGATGAAAACTGGACAACGGACAACCTGCTCCACAACCGTTTGAATTTCAATTGGGGGATAAACAACAACCTGAAATTTAACGCACAAATGCGAAACCGTGTATTTTACGGCGAAACGGTTACCAATTTCCCCCAGTACCCCGACATCATCAATCAGGAGACAGGTTATCTCGATATGTCATGGATTGTTTTTGAAGGCAAATCGGTTTTTATGCAATCCACCATGGACAGGCTGTATTTGGATTATAATATAAAAAATGTCGAGATAATTGTTGGACGGCAAAGGGTAAACTGGGGACAAACTTTTGTTTGGAACCCCAACGATTTGTTCAACTCCTATAGTTTTTTCGATTTTGATTATGAAGAAAAACCGGGCAGTGATGCGGTGAGGGTCCAGTTTTATCCATCCTATTCCTCAAAGTTTGATTTTGTGGCCAAATTTGACAACAACAATAAATCAACGGTTGCCGGGCTGTACCGCTTTAATAAATGGAGCTACGACATCCAGTTCCTCGCCGGGTATTACACCGAAACGGATTATGTGCTTGGCACCGGGTTTTCGGGCAGTTTGTTTAAAGGGGGGATAAGGGGCGAGCTGAGTTTTTTCCGACCCAAAGACAATTTCAATGATACAACCGCAACTTTTGTGGCCTCTTTGGGGTACGACTATACATTTAAGAATTCCCTGATGTTGCAGTTTGAAGGCTTGTACAATGGATATGGGAAATCATCGGGCGATTTCAATTTACAGGAGTTTTACTTTTTGCAAATGTCGCCAAAAAGCCTTTCGCTCACTGAGCTTTCCTTTTTAGGGCAAATATCCTATCCCTTCACGCCTTTGTTCACCGGAACGTTTTCGGGGATGTACAACCCAAACGACAACTCCATTTACCTCGGGCCTTCCTTTGGTTATTCCGTAAAGGAAAACCTGGAACTTTCGGTTTATACGCAGTATTTCACCAGCCAAACGCCAGTGGACGAAGGTGGGGAAGGGGCATTTCTCTATTGGCGTATCAAGTGGAGTTTTTAGTTTCCGTGGCAGAAGAACCTGCGTAGGGTGTACGACAAATCACGGATTTTCGAAAAATAGTGTTAGTTTTGTGTTATCATAAGCACATTCTGTCATGAGAAAAACATCACTATATATTATTGTCGGCATACTTTCACTTTTCCAATTCCAGATTGTCGTTGCCCAGTCTGCCCAGTCCCAAAACGACTCCATCATAATTTCCGCCCCGACCCCCTATAATATTGGGGACATTAATTATGAAATAGAGCAGACCAAAAAGAAACTGGTTAAAATGGAATATGCCCTAAAACCTGATGAGGGGGTCGTCAGGATTGACAGCGCACTAACAAAATACATTAAGTTCCTTGAGGAGCAAGCCAAAGAGTACCATGCCTATAACCCCAATAATCTGTCAAAATTTTTCCTCGAAAACACCTATCGTTTGTGGGAAGGCTATATTACTAAACTCCATTCGTGGCGTTCACAGATAAGTAACCGGGTCAATAGTGTGCAGACCGATGTTGATGAGCTTGGGAAGTTGCGGAAAAGGTGGGAACTGACAATCGAAACTTCCGAGCAAAAGGAGATGGCACCCGAACAGGTCAACAGTATCAAAGAGGTGGTCAAGGAGGTTCAGGCTGTACGGAAACGTTTTGTTGACAGAAAACGGAAGCTGCTGGCGATAGATGAAAGGATATCCGAAATGGCCACGTTCAACAATAGGATTGTTGAAGAGGTAGCGCAATACCAACAGCATATGCGCGATAGCTTGCTTGTTTCCGTGGAGTTGCCGATTTGGAAGGTAAAACTGGATAATTCGGATTATACACCTGTTAAACCAAGACTGGTAAAGGCCGGGCACGAGAATTTCAAGACAATGATAAATTACCTGAAAACGATAAACCAGGATTTGTTCCTCGTTTTGGTCGTTTTCATCTCATTGCTCTTTATGCTTCTTAGGCATAGTTATTTGAAGCTGGGCAGGGATGATTCCGATCCCGGTTACAAAGGTGTTTTGCGGACATTGATAAACAAGCCGGGGATTACCCTGTTTTCAATCCTCCTTGTCACTTATTATATCATGTTCCCTTATTACCCACTTATTGTGGGGCAGGTACTCACGCTTATCCTGTTGATAAATATGCGGTATGTGCTGGCAGGGTTTATCGACGGGGAGGAGAAGGTGTTTATCACACGCTTGGTAGTTTTGTTGGTCATCAATGACCTTGAAATTGTCTTTTGGTATTTTGGCGATGTTGCCAGGTATTTTATTTTGTTTGAATCCATTGCCGGGGCCGTATTGTTTTATAGATTTATCCCCCGGTTTAATTGGGTGTTTTTCCAAGGCCTTGACCTGAAGAAAAGAGTCCTGGGCATATTGGCCGGGGTTTCCTTTTTGTTTTATGCCATTTCATTCTTTTCCAATGTTTTTGGTTTTCTTGATCTTGCTGTATTAATGTTGAAAGTGGGTGTTCACATTCCCGAGTTTACCGTTGTGTTGTTCGGTATTTCCAAAATTTCCAAAGCAGTGGTCAAGGCCGCGGTTCAACTTGGAATAGCAGGGGAATACAAAGTCTTGGAAAATTACTGGCCCATCATCGAAAAACGTTCGTTTCAAATTATCAACCTCATGGGCTATTTCTATTGGCTTTTGTTCCTGTTGATATATTTTGAAGTGTCACGGCCTGTTTTCGATTGGGTTTCCGATTTTTTTGTGGTCGAAAGAAGTATCGGGACACTCACCATCACACTTGGGGGCATTTTTTCGTTCATCCTTATTTTGGTCCTGACCTTTATCTTTACGGGATTTATCAAGGCATTTATTGAACCGGAATTTTTAAAACGCATGAACTTGCCGAAAGGTATCCCGGCGGCCATTTCGGTCACTGTCCGATACTTCCTGATTATCCTCGGGGTCACTTTTGCCCTGGGAGCTGCCGGGATCGAATTGGGGAAGGTCAGCCTATTGGCAGGGGCACTTGGTATCGGTATTGGTTTTGGATTGCAGAATATCGTGGTGAATTTTATTTCGGGTTTGATTCTGGTTTATGAACGGCCCCTTCAGGTAGGCGATACCATTGAAGTGGAAAACCTCCTGGGGCGGGTCAAGCAAATTGGGGCGCGCTCAAGTCACGTAAGGACATACGATGGCGCCGAAGTGGTGGTCCCGAACGGAAACCTGATTACCAATCAACTCATCAACTGGACCCTCTCTGATAACAAGCGTAGGATCGAAGTAAAAGTGGGCACCTCTTATGGCTCCGACCCCAATGTTGTTTTGGAACTCCTGAAAAAAGCGGCCATGGATCACGAGGACGTATTAAAAGACCCTGCGCCCCGTGCCCTGTTCGAGGAATTTGGCGACAGCTCATTGAATTTCCGTTTGTTGTTCTGGGTACACTACGAAATGGGGATTGGGGTTAAAAGTGATGTGGCGGTCAATATTTTCAACCTGTTCAAGGAGAACGGTGTGGAAATCCCATTCCCGCAGGTTGACTTGCATGTGAAAAAGGATGAGAAGGAACTGTCGTCCACAGAACCTCTTTTGGATAAAAAGGTCATTCCTGAAAAGAACAATGGGGACGAAAAATCACCGGATACCATGGCGTAAAGTGATTGCTGATTAAAAACCCTGCTTGGTATTGTGGTGCCTTTTTTCTCAATATCCGTGTATTATTTGGCAAAAAACACAATCCCGAAGCTTCGTGACAAAAAACAAAGCTGCCCTTGCTGACAGACAGATATATTCCAATGAAATTTGGTATTTGTCCGCCCGGACTGTCGGACAAGTTTTGAAATTTATTATTTGCCCTACAAAAGTGAGTGAATAGATAGGTGTCGCTTTCCCAATTTTTCTACTTTCGCACAAAAATTAAAGCAATGATCACAGAACAATTGATAAACCCAAAAAGCATTGTAGTGGTTGGTGGTTCCAACGATGTACATAAACCCGGCGGTAAAGTGGTGCGCCATCTTATCAAAGGGAATTTCAAGGGCAAACTCTATGTAACCAATCCAAAAGAAACCGGGGTGCAGGGCATCAGAAGCTACATGGACGCTGCCGATTTGCCACAGGTCGATCTGGCCATTATTGCCATTGCGGCCAAATATACCTTTGACATTGTTAAATTACTGACCGAGGAAAAACACACAAAGGCATTTATTATTTTATCTGCAGGCTACAGTGAAGAGAGTGCGGAAGGGAAAATACTGGAAGATAAAATCGTTGCCCAGATCAATAAATACAAAGGATCCCTGATCGGCCCCAATTGCATTGGGGTACTTACACCAAACTATCATGGGGTTTTTACCAAGCCCATCCCCAAACTGGACCCAAAGGGTTGTGATTTTATTTCCGGTTCCGGTGCAACGGCCTGTTTTATCATGGAGGCCGGAATCCCAAAAGGACTGACCTTTGCCAACGTGTTTTCCGTTGGTAATTCTGCACAAATGGGCGTAGAGGAAATCCTGCAATACATGGATGAGAATTTTGATCCAAAAAGGGATTCAAAAGTGAAACTGCTCTATTTCGAAAGTCTGAACAGGCCCGATCTCCTTTTAAAACATGCTTCTTCCCTCATAAGAAAAGGTTGTCAGATAGCTGCAATCAAAGCGGGAAGCTCAGAGGCCGGGAGCAGGGCAGCATCTTCCCATACGGGGGCTTTGGCAACACCGGATGTGGCCGTTGACGCTTTAATGAAAAAAGCCGGGATCGTGCGGGCTTATACCCGTGAACAAATGATTGCCGCTGCCGAGGTTTTCATGCTCCCCGAACTGAAAGGTAAAAATATTGCCGTAATAACCCATGCCGGCGGCCCGGCCGTGATGCTCACCGATGCCCTCTCAAAAGGAAACCTTGAAGTGCCGACCATCGAAGGGAAATATGCCGAAGAGTTGAAAGGGAAACTTTTCCCGGGTTCTTCGGTCTCCAACCCCATTGATTTTTTGGCGACAGGGACTGCGGAGCAATTAGGGGTCATCATTGATTATGTGAACGATAAGTTCGAACATACCGATGGGATGGTGGTTATTTTTGGAACCCCTGGTTTATTCCCGATTTACAATGTGTACGATGTGTTGGACAAAAAAATGAAAACTTCCAAAAAACCGATTTACCCCATTCTCCCTTCCATCCTTACGGCTGAACATGAGGTGGCGGATTTTCTGGCAAAAGGGAGGTTCAATTTCCCCGATGAGGTCTTGCTGGGGGATGCTCTGACAACCGTTTACTATAACCCAAAACCCCAACCCGAAAAGATTGCCCAACCCGAAATTGATAGGGGGAAAGTGCGTTCCATAATCGACAATGCCAATGAAGGCTATATTTCGCCCAGCGAAATACAGGGCTTGTTGGATGCGGTAAAAGTCCCGAGGGCAGGGGAGAGGGTTGCCTCTTCTTTGGATGAAGCTAAATTGGCTGCCAAGGACTTGGGTTTCCCATTGGTGATGAAAGTGGTCGGCCCTGTCCATAAGTCCGATGTGGGCGGCGTTGTCCTGAACGTGTCGGATGAAGAAACCCTTCAGCTTGAATTCAGAAGGATGATGAACATTAAGGATACGACCGGGATTTTGATTCAGCCCATGTTATGGGGACAAGAACTGTTTATCGGTGCCAAGCATGAAGGGAAGTTCGGGCATATGGTTTTATGTGGCCTGGGCGGTATTTTTATCGAAGTGCTTAAAGATATTTCTTCGGCACTTGCACCGGTTCCCAAAGAGGAAGCCCTTGCGATGATCCATGGTTTGAAAGGCTACAAAATATTTGAAGGGGTTCGCGGACAGGAAGGGATCAATGCGGATAAATTTGCCGATATTATCGTTAAAGTTTCGGCCTTGTTGGGGGCGGCCCCCGAAATTGTGGAAATGGACTTGAATCCCCTATTGGGGAATACCGACAAAATAATTGCGGTGGACGCCCGTATCAGGATCGAGAAATAATTCCCCTGATTAAACTTTTAGGAAATTGCTTTGTTTTCTGTCAATAGCATATTCGGAATTGGGAACTTAAAAGATGGGGGACAAGCATGAGACAAGTACTTGGATTATTCAGGAAAAAGACAAATATAGGGTTTCGGTCAAGTTTTATTCTTTTTGGGCTTATGGTTTTAACAGTTGCCGCTTGCAACAGCCCCGCTGATAAAGTCCACCCCCTAACCAAGACCTGGGAAAAAGCCATTCCCAATCAGGAAGTGCCGGAAGGGCTGACCTCGTTGAGTTCTGTTGAATGTGGCAGTTGCCACCAAAACCATTATGCCGAATGGAAACTTTCCACGCACGCACATGCCTGGACGGATTTGCAGTTTCAGGCAGAGCGTAAAAAGGATTCGAGCCCTTTAATGTGCATCAATTGCCATATCCCGCTGCAAAACCAACAGGAATATATTGTCACCGGCCTCATTGACGGGGACATTTACAGACCTGTAAAAACGAAAAACCCGAAATTCGATAAAAAGCTGCAGCAAGAAGGGATTACCTGTGCATCGTGCCATATAAGGGGCAATTCCGTTATCGGGCCTTCCGGGCGGAACAAAGCCCCTCACAAGACAGTAATTGACCCTGATTTCCTTTCGGAGCGTTTATGTATTTCGTGCCATAACGCAAACGCAGTTATCACGCCTGTTTTGGCCTGCACCTTTGAAACCGGGGACGAATGGAAATCCGGGCCTTATTTTGGGAAAAAGAATTGTATTACTTGCCATATGGATACCGTCAGGCGTGAGATTGTCCCGGGATTTGGCGAAAGGTTGAGCCATTTCCATTATTTCCCGGGCTCGGGCATCCCAAAACTTGATACCCTGGAGACCAAGGTGCTGAATGGGTTGGCATTTTATCCATCCTCCCCAAAAGAGGGTTATTTGGTAAACGAAGAGATTACATATAAACTCAAACTGAAAAATGAGTTTGCAGGGCATAAAGTCCCCACGGGCGACCCCGAACGGTTTTTCATTATCTCTTTTGAATTGAAAGATGTACATGGGAATGTATTGTCCGAAAAAACAGAAAGGATTGGGGAAACCTGGCAATGGCACCCGGTGGCCAGGAAATTGTCCGATAACAACCTTGCCCCAATGGAAGAAAGGGAATTCGTGTTCAGCTACATTCCCGAAAACAGGGAAAAACTGACCTTGTTTGTAATGGTGACGAAAAACAGGATGGATAAAAAAACCGCAGATTATAATAAACTTGGCGCAAATTACCCTTTGTTCATCACCATCTTCGATCGTGAGTATAAAATGGAGGTACGATAAAACCTTTGCGCCCACCAAAGAATGGAACATTTCGGAATCCAGGATAACTACAAGTCGGAAATCCATGAAAAACCTGTGACCCGTAAAACACCAGGAATACCGAGGCAAAGAACAAGATAGGGAAAACTTGCCCGTTTCCGTTTACAAGAGGGAAACGGAAACGGGCTTTTTTCATTCCCGGCCCATTGAAGGGACTTCTGTTGATTCATTACTTTTACAAGAAACAAATAGAAGTCCCCTTGGGTTATTCCAGAATGATTTTCCTTGATTCCTGGAAGCTGTCCGAAATGAAATTGATAAAATAAAGTCCCTTTGGTTGAGCCGACAAGTCCACGGTTTTTGTTGTGTTGTTGTTTCCAAAGCTTTCGCTAAGAACCAATTGACCATTTGCATTAAATACGGAGATACGGCCATTTGTCCCTGTATTGTTTAAGCTAACCTTAAGCTTTCCGGTAGATGGATTGGGGAAAATATTGAAGGTATGGTCGTTTTCCACAACCGACTCTGGATTGCCTGTAATCAAGCCTACGGATACATTGTCGATAAACATATTGTTGCCGACCAGCCTTACCGTCTCGAACATGATCATTACGTTGGATTGTCCTGCCCATTGCGTAATATCCGCTTCGAGGCAAACACTTCCATAGCCGGTCCCGCACCAGTCTTCGGTAGATGCAGGCACAAACTCAAACTCAGATGCCGGATGGGTGGCAAAGCTCCCATTTCCATCGTCGCCCAATTGCATGACAGGTGTCCAGGTGTTGCCACAGTCCCCTGAAATTTTCACGATCAACGAATCACTGTAATTTGGGTTTGTGGCCAGTGCATACGCATGGTCAAATTTCAGCAAAGCCGTATTGGTCCCCGAAAGGTCGATGGGCGGGCTTATCAACTGGTCCCGTTTGAAAATCGAAAAGTAAGAAAACAGGTTTATCCCGGCAGCCTTGTTTCCCCCATTTCCCGAAACGCTGTACATTTCCCAGGTTATATCGTCATTGTCAAGGTTCACGATCGTCCAGCCATTTTCCTCTGCATTGCCCCCCTCAAAATCTTCGGTGAAAGGGAAAACAAGCCCACCTGCAAAAATATAATCATCTTTATTGAGCGTGGTGCTTCCATTTGCATTGGTCACAGTCAGGCTCACCGAATAGGAACCTGCCACATTAAATTGCAGTTCTGGGTTCTGCGAAGAAGCACTTGTGCCATTTACAAATTCATAGGATGAAGGTGAAATCTCCCAATTCCAGGAATCCGGGCAAACTTTGGAGTAATCCAAAAACTGCACTTCGGCACCTGTGCATACTGCCGAGTCACTTGCGAAAAACATAACTTCGGGCGTAAGCGAACCGCTTACTTCTATGAAGCCTGGTTTTACGATGGTATTTTGGCCAAAGGCATTCGTGACTTTTAGTGTCACGTCATAGTTGCCCGCATTCTGATAAACGATCCCCTGTGGGTTTTGCTCGGTTGAGGTAGAAGGGGAGCCACCCTCAAAAGTCCATAGCCAGGAATTCACATCACAAAGAGACAAGTCTTCGAAATCAATACCGCAACCTTCGGTCAACTGTTCCTCATTGGCTTTGAATTCGGCAACAGGCTCTTTGTCAAAAGTGACATCGAACGAAATTGTTTCGCCCACAAAACCAACATTGGAAATATTGAGCCCTCCGTCCTGGTTGTTCGTGAGAAAAGACGATGGGTCTGTATTGTCGTTTATTTCGGTACGGTCGTAGTCGGCCCCGAAATGTGCATTTCCAAGGTTTCCGTTCACAAAATTGGTTCCTCCCGGCCTATAAAGGTAAACTTCATCCGGAGGCCCTTGTGCATTGCCGTTTTCCTGTGGGTTTATCCTGTAAACGAGCAATCCCGTCCCCTGTATCGAATTTTCAAATGTGCCTTCCTTCACCCTGTATTCGACCACAAAATACTCGTAACTATTGGGCGAGGCAATTTTATACACATTGTTTTCCTCATTGGAAACGGGGTTCAGTGTATAAGTCCCACATTCGGTTATTTCCGGGATGTTATCGATCCATCCACCGTATTTGTATTTCATGTACGCACCCATTGATTGTGGAGGATTTGCGTTGTTGTCCATTACGTCCCAACTGCCAACCGACACATAGGGCGCCGAGCTGTAATGGTAAAGGTCCGGTGCGCCGAGGGAATGGAACATCTCATGGCACAATACCCCGTTACCGCTTGAATTCAGGCTGTTTTCCAATTGGAAATTATAGTCCCAAACCCGCTTGCCATGAATATAAACCACTTCATTTGATAAAACCCAGCGGTGGGGCCAGAGCAACGTGGACCAGGCCGTGGTTGCCCCTCTTACATTAAACACCACATTGTCAACATAACCATCATTGTCGAAGTCCAGGTCAAGGTCGGCAGGGACTTCATCCTCGATATAATTGATAGCCCTTTTCAACAAAGCATGTTCCCTTGCGCCGCGCTGCGAAGGTTGGTACCCATTCGGGTTGGTGGTTCCGTTGTATGGCATAAAGTAACTCCTTTCGTAAATGTCCTGGTACGATATCACAGTGGAACCAGAAGGTGTTGGATAGAACCAGGACGGGAGCGTGAGCTGTTGAAAAGAAACACTCTGAAAATAATTGATCATTGAATTGTAACCGGAACTTGTGTTGTTGAACATATTGGAATAAAACATTGTATCCTGGGTAAACTCCGATTGGTCGCTGAACCTGATGTAAACCACCACATTGTTCATAGTCCCTTCACTTTTAATTGCCCCGGGTTCCTTAAACCCCTGGAGATGCTCTTTTGAAGGCATTTGTGTTTTAAGGAACTTTGCCCTTATTGTTGCCATTTGCTTACCGGAAATGTTCGTCCAGGGCAATAATCCTTTGGAGGACGGATCTGTTTGCCCAACGATGTATTCCGATGGAAGCAGTTGGTCACCAAGCAAAACGGCATAGGAATAATAGCCAGTTTCCTTGTCCTGGATTATCGTGAACCCATCTTTGTCATGGAGCCAATTGTAGAATTCGTCGCCGGTGCCAAAACAGTTGATTACCTGTCCATTGGGTTGGACAATGGTTTGTGGCTCGAAGTTAAGCCAGGCGGCAAATGAAGGGAAATAAACAATCGAAAACAATAATACGATAAGAATGCGGGGTAAGCCTTTTTTTTTCATGATTTTTTTTGTTAGTGAACTTAATATGAACGAAACAATATTGTCCGATAATTGTTTAAGCCACTGACCTGAATAAGTCAGAAAACGCAAAAATGAAAACAAATCCTTGGGTTGGCTTTTTGTTTTGGCAAATAAAAGGCTTGATAGGGACAAACTTGTGAATGCTTGTTTTTGTAGTTTTTTTAAACGTGTAATCAAGTGGGGGGATCGGGGGGATTAGCCTTCACCCATTTCGGTGATGCATAATTTGTGTCACTTAGTGGGTACTTGAAATTTATTTACGGATTTGAGATTTATGAAATTTGAGGGTTAGATAAATTAATTATTCTTTTCAGGCAAACCAATAGTTTTGTATTATTGTCATTGATTTATAAAAATAAAAGAAAGATTTAAAATATGGGTAATATAGCATTTGGAAACAAGTATTTCATCCTTTCAAGATTCAGTTCAATCCCTAAAACCCAGAAGATCGAGCAAGACCGTGCAAACCTTGTTAAGGAACACGAGGACTTTATTGCATTTGAAAATTCTTCAGGATTTGCGGATTTTGTCGAGCTTGAAAAATATATCGATTCAAAGGAACACAAGGATATCCTTGATTCGGTCCGTTCGCAAAAGCAAAACCTTGATGGGAAAGAAAAACTGTACCATTCACAGAAAAAAGCAAGGGTCTTTAAAAGGTATTTTAAATTTAAGGAATCGACAAAACTAAAGGACTATTACAGCTTTAAGGAATCTAAAGAGCTTGCGGATTACCTGGAAAGCAAGGGAGGTGAAAACGAGATAAAACCTTCATCGGCAATAAAAAGGCACATAAAATTTGAGAATTCGCAAAAGTTCAAGGATTTCAAGAACTTTGAAAAGTCGAAAGAGCTGGCTGATTTTATTGAATTGGAAGAGTATCTTAATTCAGGGGAGTATAAGGAATTGGTTAACTTATTGGAAGAGCGGGAAAAGACCGAAAACGAAAAAACCAAGAAGTTCGAAGAGTTTAAAAATTCAAAAAAATACAAATGGTACCTCGCCCTGAAAGGTTCCGATAAGTTTGATGAACTGAAATCATGGGAAATTTCCTTTGAAGATAATTTTGAAGGAAAAAAGCTGGATGGCGAAAAATGGATGACCCGTTATCTGTGGGGCGATAAACTTATCAATGATGCCTATGCACTGGAAACAGACAAGGCTTTTCCAACGGATGGCAAGAATATTGAATTGTCGGGAAAAACCTTGAAAATCGTGACCCGCAACGAAAAAACCACAGGGAAAGCCTGGAAAGTCCCCTTTGGTTTTATACCACAGGAATTTGATTTCACAACCGGCCTGATCAGTACGGCCAATCGTTTCCAGCAAAAATACGGGCGTTTTGAGGCCAAGATAAAGGTCAATTATTCCAAGCCCGTCAATTACAATTTTTGGATGGCCTCTGATAAAATGCTCCCGCATATTGACATCCTGAAACTGGACAAAAAGAAAACCAAAGTGGATATGGCCCATCATTATGGCGGGGCTTCCAAAACGCCCGAAAAGAAAACAGCCGAGTTTACCGGCCTGGACGTTTCCCAGGATTTTTTCATCTATACGTTTGAATGGACAAAGGAGAAAATGGTCTGGAAGATCAACGGCGTTGTTGTGAACGAACAAACCCAGGGGATACCCAAGGAAGAAATGTACCTCGTGTTCAGTTCGGCCATTACCGGCAAAGTGGACGGTGGTTTGCCCGCTTCCATGGAAATAGATTGGGTACGGTGCTATAAAAAGGTGTAGGTTTTCTTTAGGAACAGACAAAACGAACCTGAAAAACCATTGCAGAATAATTGTAATGGTTTTTTGTTTTTTACTGTCCTCCCAATTGCTGTATCCTATATTGCCCCTTTTGGTGTTATCACCAAAAGCTTGGGTCTTCTGTATTTCTCAATTTATTATCTTTGCCCGCACATAAAACTTCTGCCTCATGAAAAAAACTTCAACCCTGCTGCCCCCTTTTGGTGTTATCACCAAAAGGTAGGGTCTTATTCTGTATTTCTCAATTTATTATCTTTGCCCGAACATAAAACTTCTACTACATGAAAAAAACCGTAACTTTATTACTCTTAATCCTTACTACATTTGTTTCCTTTTCACAGGTTGCCCCCGATAAATACCATGTGAGGTTTACCGATAAAAACAACTCCCCGTACTCTATTGACAACCCACAGGCGTTTCTTTCCCAAAGGGCCATCGACAGAAGGGTGAGTCAAAACATCCCCATTGTTGAAAATGACTTACCGGTAAACCCTGGTTATCTCGATAGCATTGCATCCACCGGGGCCACGATCCTGAATGTATCCAAATGGATGAACTCGGTGACAATTTATACG
>JAJRTT010000528.1 GCA_024278155.1 Bacteroidota bacterium
GTTTTTGTTTTCTTCCACGCTGGAAATAAATATATCGTTCATCGTCGGTAAAATTTCATTTATCGAATGGATTTCCATATGTGGCAGCAATTTGCTTATCAGTTCATTGGGGCCGGTATTGTTTTTAATCCTTATCGAAGCCAATTGGTAATCCTCCTTAATTCCTGTTTTAAGCAAAGAATAATCGCCATTCAGGAAGTCTTCAAATTTTCCATTTAAATTCCTGAATGCCACTTCATATACATTGTCTTTATATTTGTCGCGGATGTCTTTTACTTTCCCGTCCAGTATTTTTTTCGAATTGTCGATCAGGGCGATATGGTCGCATAGTTCTTCCACAGAAGCCATATTGTGCGTTGAGAAAATTATGGTTGCCCCTTGGTTCCTTAATTTGAGGATTTCATCTTTCAGGAGGTTGACATTGATGGGGTCGAAACCCGAAAAGGGTTCATCGAAAATCAAGAGTTCCGGTTCGTGAAGGACAGTCACGATAAACTGGATTTTCTGTTGCATCCCTTTGGAAAGCTCCTCCACCTTTTTGTCCCACCATGCTGAAATATCGAATTTGTCGAACCAGGTTTGTAGCTTCTGATGTGCATCGTGTTTGCTCAATCCTTTGAGCCTGGCGAGGTACATGGCCTGCTCGCCCACTTTCATTTTTTTGTAAAGCCCCCTCTCTTCCGGAAGGTAGCCAATGTTCTCGATGTCTTTTCGGTTGAGTGGCCTGGAATGGAACAACAGTTCGCCGGAATCGGGGGCCGTGATTTGGTTGATCAATCGGATAAGGGTTGTTTTTCCCGCACCATTTGGCCCCAACAAACCAAAAATGCTATTTTCGGGAACAACAAAACTCACATCGTCCAATGCCTTGTGGTTGGCAAATTGCTTGTTGATGTTCCTGATGTCGAAAATAGGTTTCATGTATTGTGTTACGGGTTATGCGTTATACGTTGTAAAAAGTTATGCGTTGTGCGTTGTGCGTTGTAAAAAGTTATGGGTTATGTGTTGTAAAAGTTATGGATTATGGTTGTTTAATAATTTCAACGCCTAACATTTCAACCTTCCGGGTCTCTGCCGCACTTGCCATCTCCGGCCCAAAAGGTTTGTTGTCCCTTAATTGTTAAAATAATCTTTCATCTTTGAAAAGAAACTCTTGTCCCGGGCCGAAGGGTTTGGTTTAAAGTTTTCTGAGTTTTTCATCCTTTCAAGCATCTCCTTTTCTTCCCTTGATAAGTTCTTGGGTGTCCAAACGTTTACATTTACCAATAAATCGCCATGACCGTATGAATTTACCGAAGGAAGCCCTTTCCCTTTCAATCTCAGGACTTTTCCACCTTGGGTACCGAGGGCAATTTTCACCCTGGCTTTTCCGTCGATGGTGGGTACGTCGATCACAGATCCAAGTGCAGCATCTGGAAAACTGATGTAAGCTTCGTGCAAAAGGTTCATCCCGTCCCTTTCTAACGACTCATGTTGTTCTTCTTCGATAAGGACAATCAGGTCGCCGGCGATGCCGCCACGCGCTGCTGCATTTCCCTTTCCGCTTACCGATAATTGCATTCCATCTTCCACGCCGGCAGGGATATTGATACTGATCACTTCATTTCCCCGCACGATCCCATCCCCGGCGCAAACCTGGCATTTGTTGGCAATGGTCTGTCCCTGTCCGCCACAAGTTGGGCAGGTGGATGTGGTCTGCATTTGCCCGAGGAAGGTATTGGTAACTTGTGTTACCTGTCCGCTTCCATGGCAGGTATGACATGAAGTGTAGGAAGAACCTTCTTTGGCGCTCGAACCCTTGCATGAAGTACATTCAATGTATTTATGGACTTTTATTTTTTTCTCCACGCCATGTGCGATCTCTTTCAGGCTAAGTTTTACTTTTACCCGTAGGTTTGATCCACGGTTTACGCGCCTTCTCCTTTGACCGCCACTACTGAACCCACCGCCAAAATTGCTGAAACCGCCACCACCTCCAAATGCACCACCGAAAATATCACCGAACTGACTGAAAATATCATCCATCGACATATGGTGATATCCACCACCACCGGCAGCACCTCCAACACCCGCATGCCCGAAACGATCGTAACGGCTACGCTTTTCCTTGTTGCTCAAAACCTCATAGGCCTCGGCGGCCTCCTTGAAATTTTCTTCGGCTTGCTTGTCGTCAGGATTTTTGTCGGGATGGTATTTCAAGGCTTTCTGACGGTATGCCTTTTTGATTTCACTTTCAGAAGCATCCTTTGAAACCCCAAGTATTTCGTAAAAATCTCTTTTTGCCACTTTGTTATTATTAGTTGATTAATTTGATTCTACGGCCTTTTCGCAATGGTAAATAAATTTTTATAAGTCTTTATATAATGATACAAGGATACAATGCTGTAACGCCTCAATAATTCCAAAACAATAAACCTTTGATATTAAAGGAAATGTTTAACACAAAATTGTTCTTATATTTTGGGCAGCATTACTATTATCGCATTTAAGCATAGAATCATTATTGCATTTGTCAATATGTTTCACACTATACATAGTAGTGTTAAAAACGTTTTCTTATTACTGGTTTACTTCCCAATAACAACTTTTGAAAACCGGATTACCTTCTCATTGAGCAGATATCCCTTTTCAACTTCATCGACTACTTTTCCTTTTAAATCCTTTGACGGCGCAGGGATTTGCGTAATGGCTTCGTGGAAATCCGTATCAAATTCATTCCCAATGGCCTCAATAGGGGTTACGCCTTGTTTTACCAGGATACCCTTGAATTTTGTGTAAATGTGGTTTACGCCATCCTTTACTGCGGCACAATCCTCAATGTCTTCAGTGGATTTAATGGCTCTTTCAAAATCGTCCAAAACGGGCAACATTTCCAGGATTACCGCTTCTGAGGCGGTCTTGCTCATTTCCAGTTTTTCTTTGCTTGTCCTTTTCCTGTAATTATCGAACTCAGAATAGAGCCGTAGGTACTTATCGTTAAGTTCATCAACTTTTTCCTGCAGCTCCTTTTCCCTTGATGCCATAACTTCCGCTTCAACTGCTTTTGTGCCTTTGTCCTCCTTCTGTCCCCTGGCCTTGTTTGTCGATGCTTTATTTGTTTCGGCTTTTTTCCTGGTATCCTTTTTCATATTTTTTTTTGTCGTTTTCTTGTTCATCTTTTTTCAGCTTAAATTTCCGAACAAAGTCCGGCTTCTCAAATAACCTGCCATTTCGTTTTTTCAGGACAATGTGGCAGAAAGAGGTTGTGGGGCTGGGGCTGGATGGCGGGTGCACCGTGTTGGATATTGGATGCCGGGAGATAGGGGTGCTTGGCATTTTTACACTCTAACAACTCAAAGAAAACCACATATTTCTTGGATAATTGTGACTTCAATTGCGAATCACTTATTTGGATTCTTTTTAAATATTTGGCCAATCTTTTGCCCTATTGACTTTTTTTAATAGATTTGCTGTTTTAAGTATGTTAGCAGTATTCGCACATAAAAACAAACCTGATCATGAAAGTCCCCCCAAAGAGCTATCTATTCCACATTGTCATTGTCCTCTTTATTTCAATTCAAGTTTTTGCGGATAAGCCACCCATTAAATTCGGGAAGGTGGGCACGGATTTGTTGGAAATGACAGAATATGCAAATGACACCAACGCCTCTGCTGTTATCCTGTGCGATTATGGGAAAACCTATTTTGAATATGTTGACAAAAAGGGTTTTCAAATGCACTTTGACCGTCTCATCAGGGTCAAGATTTTGGACAAGAAGGGATATGACTGGGCCGATTGGTCGATCCCTTTGTGGAAGGACGGTTCAATGGTAGAAAAAGTCGCACAGCTTAAAGCCATTACCTTTAACCTGGAAAATGGGAAGGTCATCAAAGATAAGTTGGGGAATGATGGCAAATTCACCGAAGAAGTCCATGACCGCCTCGAATTGTTGAAGTTTACCTTGCCGAACGTACGTTTGGGTTCGGTATTGGATATTCAGTATTCGGTAATTTCCCCATTTTACTATAATTTGCAGGATTGGTATTTCCAGTATGATATTCCCGTGGTTTGGAGCGAATACATTGTGGAAATCCCGGAGTATTTTAATTATGTAAAAAACATGAAAGGCTATCTGGCCCTTAGCATAAATGAAAGAAGTGCGAAACCAGGCCGTATCGAAATAAATGAAATGGTGAGGAGCCAATCAATGGGGCGTGGTTCGGCTGTAAGGTCGGACATGAGCAGATATACAAAGGATTACATAAATGAAAGGGAGCGGTTTGTAGCTGAGAATGTCCCTGCATTTATTATCGAAGAACCTCTCACCACAAAAGAAAATTATATAAGCATACTGGAGTTTGAGTTGGCCAGCTACAACCCTCCTTATGGAACGGTTACGAAATACAGTTCAACCTGGGAGTCCATCAATAAACAATTGATGCTATCGGATAATTTTGGGGGAAGATTGAATAGTGGTAGATTCTTGAAGGATGTTGTGGAATCGATCAATTCAGCAAATGAGAGCGAATATGAAAAAATGATTGCTGCATATTCATTTATTCATTCCCATATGACATGGAACGGTTCTACCCGTAAATATACCGATCAATCTTTACGGTCGGCATTTAAGGAAAAAAGTGGGTCGGAGGTAGAAATCAATATGATGCTTGTTGTTTTGCTAAGGGAGTTGGGGATTCAGGCCGACCCTGTCATGCTGAGTACGCGCAGCCATGGAATGATCCGCCCAACTTATCCTACACTTAGCGGCTTTAATTATGTAATCGGAAGGGCAATTGTTGATGAAAAGGAATACCTGTTGGATGCAAGCTATCCGTATCTCCCCGGCGGGATGCTCCCTAAGAAGGCATTGAACGGAAGAGGCCGCCTCATTTCAAAAAACCATACGGATTGGGTGGACCTTACACCTTCGCAAAGTTATAAGGTGTTGAATATGTACACACTTGAGTTAAACGAAAACGGTGAATTCGTTGGGGAAATCCAAACTTCCGATAAAGGATATGCTGCTTTAAGTGCCAGGAACACATTGGGAAGTTACGATAGCGAAGATAAGTATATCGAAGATTTGGAGGACAATCACGAAGGCCTTGTCGTGGATTCGTTTGCATTTGAAAACCGGAATGAATGGTATAAAAACATGAAAGAGAAATATACGATCCGAATTAAGGATAAAGCAGTTGAGGCAGGAAACCTGCTCTATTTCAACCCCATGTTCTATGAAGGGATGGAGGAAAACCCTTTCAAGCTTGAAGAACGGCTATATCCTGTGGAGTACGCTTATAAAAAGGACATGACCTATATGTTGAATTTCACGATCCCTGAAGGTTATAAACTGGAAGAAAAACCAGGGAACGAAATTGTATCACTTCCAGGTAATGCGGCGAAATTCACCTATCAGATTTCGGTTATGGGGAACAGGATACAGCTTATGAGCAAATATTCCATTAACAAGCTCATCTATCCTTCAGCAGACTATGCGAATTTAAAGGAGTTCTTTAACCACATTGTCGCAAAACATGCAGAGCAAATTGTCCTGATTAAAGAATAGGGGCCGATGAAGAAATTTCTCCTGTTTTCTTTGGGTTTGATATTCTCCCTTTTTTCCTGGGCTGAAATCCGGTATCCGGTATCCGATATTCCCGATACACTCTTAAAAGATGCCAATGCCATTGTAAGGTATTCAGGGGAAATACTGAAAATCAATTCCGAAAGTGGAGCAATATCCTATAAGAAAAAGGTATTGACCGTAATGAACAAACATGGGAAGAAGTATGCCGATTTCTTTGCTTTTTATGATAAAAACAGGAAAGTCCGCGATATTAAAATTTCAATTTTTGATAAATATGGCCAACTAATCGAAAGGGTTAAGCAATCTGAAATTATGGATTACAGTGCCGTGAGCGGATTCTCCATTTATGAGGACGACAGGATGAAGTACTTTGCACCACAACTAAAAACCTATCCGTTTACGATTGTTACCGAATATGTGGTGAACTATTCTGGTTATTTGGCTTTCCCGGTTTGGTTGCCGCAATTCGCTGATGACATTGCAGTGGAAAAAGCATCTTATCAGATTATTGCACAGAATGGGATTGAGGTACGTTATCTTCAGCAGAATTTCGACATACCTGTGACGATTGGAAAGGATGGGATATTTACAACATATGATTGGGAACTTACAAATTTATGTGCATTTGAATTTGAGGGATTTGCACCATCGTCAAAGAAAATCCTCCCGATAGTCTATACGGCACCTTCCAGTTTTTCTTATGGCGGAATTGGTGGTTCGCTTATTTCCTGGAAGAGTTTTGGTGAATGGGTAAATAAATTGCTGGAGGGAAGGGACGAACTTACGGAAGGGACAGCAGCAACTGTAAGGGATTTGGTAAAGGGCACCAACGATACCATCGAAAAGATAAAAAGGGTTTACGAATATGTGCAAGGGAAAACCAGATATGTGAGCATCCAGGTTGGGATCGGGGGCTACCAGCCTTTTGAGGCCTCGGTGGTTGACCAATGCGGATATGGCGATTGCAAGGCACTCACAAATTATACCCGGGCTTTGTTGAAAGCTGCAAATATCCCTTCGAATTATGTATTGGTGAAAGCAGGAAGGGACGGGCAGGACATACTGACAGATTTTCCTTCGCAGCAGTTCAACCATGTGATTTTGGCCGTTCCGCTTCAAAATGACACCGTTTGGTTGGAATGCACAAGCCAGGACATCCCCTTTGGCTACCTCGGTAGTTTCACTAACGACAGGCATGTGTTGATGATAACGGATGAAGGCGGGAAATTGGTGATGACACCTGATTGCCCACAGGCCATGAACCGAAAAGAGTGTTGGGCAAACGTGGAAATTGCAGAAGATGGGGCAGGGGGGACACATATCCGTTCAAGCTATTCGGGA
>JAJRTT010000047.1 GCA_024278155.1 Bacteroidota bacterium
ACCACCGATACAGACTGGAACACGGTAACAAACTGGGACGTGGCCGTGCCAACTGCTGCTTTTAATGCTGAGATTCCTGCTTCGGCCCCCAACCAACCAATCTTGACCGGAAGCGGAGCTTGTTTTGATTTGAGATTGAACCCGGGTTCACAATTGACCGTTACCTCCGGAAGTGACCTGAGCGTGAACGGGAACCTGATTGTTGAGGCCGATGCCTCAGGAACAGCATCTGTAGTTGACAATGAGACTTTAACTGTCGCCGGCTCCACGGATGTGGAACATTATTATACGGACAGCCGCTGGCATTTTATTTCATCGCCGGTTTCCAATGCCGTTTCAAATGTATTCCTTGATATTTACCTGAAAGATTGGGACGAAGCTACATATACATGGTCGTATATCACCTCAACAAGCTTCCCGTTTGCAAATGGGACTGGTTATGAAATTTGGTCAACAGTAGGGAATCCAACTGTCAATTTCAACGGTGGGATTTTGAACAATGGGGATATTTCACCAGCGGTTTCTGCAACTGATGCAAACTCAGACCTGAGCATAGGTGCTGGAGAAGGATGGAACCTGGTTGGAAACCCTTACCCTTCTGCAATGGATGTGGGTACAGAGAATGACCCAGTTCCGGGTTATACCTGGACAAACCTTGACAACAGCCTCTATTTCTGGAACGGATCGCAATATGCTTCGTTCAGTATGGCAGGCAATGGTGCCGGGGTTAACGGCGGGACACGCTATGTGCCTTCTGCACAGGGTTTCTTTGTGAAAGCCAACGATTTTTCACCTGTAATGACAATCCCCAACAGTGCTAGGCTCCATAATGCTCAGCCCAATTACAAATCAACGGATGTCGATTTTGTTAAACTTTCCCTGGATGGAAATGGATATACCGATGAAATTCTCGTCAGGGCCATTGAAGGTGCCGGTTATTCATTTGATTCGAAGTACGATGCTTATAAACTTTGGGGAATTGATGATGCACCGCAATTGTTCTCAATTGTTGGAAATGACAACCTAAGTATCAATACGATCCCCGAATTTGAAGAAGGGACAATTATCCCAATTGGCATCAAGGTCGAAAACCAGGCAAACTGTTCGCTTTACCTGAATGAAATCGAATTGGTGAATAATCGGGATATTTATCTTGAAGATTTAAAAACAGGATTGATAGGAGCAATCACCTTGGATGAGGTTTATGCTTTCGAAGCAAAACCATCAGATGAGCCGCACCGTTTCAATTTGCACATTGGTAAATCAAGTGATCTTATCGAAAACAATTTGAATGGTATCTCTATTTATTCCAACGAGGATATGGTTTACGTGAACTTATCCGATCCACTTGACGGAACGATCATTATTTATGACCTCACCGGGAAAAAACTGATCCAAAGGGATATCGATAATGATCAATATGTAGAAATAAAAGTCGGGAACGGTACCGGGATTTATTTTGTGGAGGTACTTTCCGAATCTATGGTTGAAACGGGTAAAGTGTTTATCAAATAAAACTTTTTTTAATATCCTATTTTGACAAAAAAGTGCAGGCTATTTACATAGCTTGCACTTTTTTTATAAATATGGACTTTAGAGTTCTGATAATTCCCGTGCCTCTTTCAATATTGCATTAATCCTCCTTCCTTTGATCCCGGCATTTTCCAAAACCTCTTTTGTTATGTTTCGGCAAAGCACAACATCTGTCTTGAGGATTTCCTGTTTATCTTTTACCGTGAGCGATTGCAAGGAAGTGATGGGGTGCAGGCCAATCTCATCTACTATTTGACGAAGGCTCCTGTGTTGTGGGTAATCCCAAGAAAGCAAGTTCAAGCCCGCACATTTCCCATATTGCATGGCATCTTCGGTAAAACGGGTGTTCGTGACCACCCAGCCTTTATAGTTTTTGATATTTTCGTCAGGTGATTTTTCCCATTGTTTTTTTACGTCCAAAAAGCGGGAATGGATATAGAGCGCAACTTTCACATCGCTTTTCCGGCTTGTATCGCTATGGAATTTACATTCGACCATGTGCTTGGTATCGCCTTTTTTGGCCACCACGTCCACTTCATGTTGCACACAGTCCCCTTGCACGATTTGCCCGACTTCGGCTTCAAAACCCTGATTCCTTAACAATTCACCAACGAAGCGTTCAAATGGATATCCGGTCGGCCCCAACTGAAGAATGGCTTTTTTCAAACGATAGCGCCCGGCAGCATGATTGGAGATTTTCCGAAGGATGGCATAAGCCATTTGATATAACTTATGCGTGGAAATACCATCATAAATCTTTTCCTCCACTTGTTTGAGGATAGTCTCAATATCCGGTTGACTTGCTCCCGATCTTTCAAGGGATTGCCGCAATTTATCGGGATCGAAGAAAACTTTCTCCCCTGATTTTTTTTTGATTTCTATTTGCATAAATAAATTTCTTAAAACAAACTCATTTGATTTGTGTCCAGTGCATTTTCCAACTGAAGCAATCTTTTTCAACATCCAATCCACCGGCACAGCCCACCAAGCTCCCATCGTTGCCAATTATCCGGTGACAAGGCGCAATTATTGAAATGGCATTGGCGCCATTTGCGGTTGCCACGGCCCTGATGGCTTTTTCGTTCCCCAACATTTTCGACAA
>JAJRTT010000529.1 GCA_024278155.1 Bacteroidota bacterium
GCCCGGGGATTGCTGATGAAAGGAAATGCTTATAATGAAATTGGGGAAAACAGCCTCGCCTTAAGCAATCATCTGGAGGCACTTTCCCTGTTTGAAAAGTTAAATGACAGTGCGGCGATGGGGATTGCCTATAATGGCCTTGGTATTGATTACCATAATTTGGGTCAATATGACAAAGCTATTGAACAGTATCAATATGCAAATAGTATTGCAAAATCATTTGATGATAAATATGGCCTGTACTATTCCACTAACAATATTGGCATAATTTATCACGACTGGAAAAAGTATAAACCCGCGCTTGAATATTACCAACATGCACTCAGCATTGCATATGACCTTGATGACAAGACATTCATTGGGATCTCATTACAAAATGTAGGTGTGGCCTTTCAAAAGCTTGGAAACAACGAAAAAGCCCTGGATTACCTGGAACAATCCCTCATGGTGAGCCAGGAAATTGGGGACAGCAAAGGGGTTTACAACTCCCACCTGAACCGGGGTCGGATTTTTGAAAGCATGGGGGAAAAGGAAAAAGCGGTCACAAGTTTTAAATCTGCATTGGCAGCCGCTGAAAACATGGGCAATAAATCGAAAAAAGCCGAAGCCCTTATGAACCTTTGCAAAGAGTATTTGCAAAATGGCGATATTGAAAAAGCTTCCCTTTTTGTACCGGAAATAAAAACCTTGATGGGGGAAATCGAAGAGACGAACCTGAAAAAGGATATTTACGAAACCCTGTCGGAGTATTATTCAAAAACAGGTGATTTCGAAAACGCTTATCTCAATTATTTGGATTATACCGCATTAAAAGATACCATTTTCAACAGGGACAGCCGCAAGGAAATTTCGGAAATGCAGACCCTTTACGAGCTGGATAAAAAGGAGAACGAAATACTGATCAAAAACCTGAAGATCGATCAGCAACAGAGCCGCTTTTATTATATCCTTTCGGCCATTGCCTTGCTCATGATCCTTGCTGCCCTGTTGTTCAGCAGGTACAAGCTCAAACAGAAAAACTTGAGGGCCGAGCTGGAACGTAAAAACATTGAAATCGAACAAAGGTTGTTGCGTACACAGATGAACCCGCATTTTATTTTCAATTCCCTGAATTCCATTAACAGTTTCATTTCAGATAGCGATCCGGGTTCCGCACAATCCTTTTTGTCAAAGTTTGCCCGGTTGATGCGCTATATACTTGAAAATTCAAGGAAAACCATGGTGCCGCTCGAAGATGAGGTGAACACCCTGAAACTGAACATGGAACTGGAACAACTCCGTTTCGACAATAAATTTGGTTTTAAAATCAATGTAGAAGGTTCCATTGATGAAGAATATACCTATGTGCCGCCCATGCTTGTCCAGCCATTTATCGAAAACGCCATCCTGCATGGATTGGCAGGAAAAGATAAAGATGGGCTGATAAAAGTGGATTTCAGGGTCAAAGGAAGGATAATGCTCTGTACAATAGAGGACAATGGCATTGGCCGCAAAAAGGCCGGGGAAATCAAAAAAACAAATGGACAAGCCTTGCCTGCCGGCAGACAGGAAAAACATCGCTCCCTGGGAATGCAGGTCACCAAAGAACGCCTGGACATCCTTGCTGAAAAGTACAATGAAGATATCTCTTTTGAAATAATTGATTTGCACGACAGTACCGGCAACTCCCTTGGAACACGAGTCATTTTGAAGATACCCTTTGAAGAGGAATAAGAGAAAAGGGCTCTCAAAATATTTTGACAGCCCTTCAACAAATCCTGTTCCAAGAAATATTATTTTCCGCTTTTCTTGCCAATGTACATATCCACGACACAGTTGAAAGTTTCCCCTTCGGCAATCTGGAATTCTGTAAGGTTTGGACTTCCAAGGCCTCCTGATCCATACCATCCCACAAAATCGCCAATTGTCCAGCTTCCGTCATTGTCATTGTCTTTCCAAACATCAAGGTAATAATTGCCCGGGTTAACATCCGTTAGGGTAAACGAAACACTTGCCCCGGAACCCGAAACAACACCAAATTTGATCGGTTGGTTGTTAAGCCAGTTTTCATAACTTGTGTAGAGGCTGACCTTTGAGTTTGATAAATCACCGGAAGTCCCTGCCGGGAACGAGGCTGTTCCGACAACCTGGGTCACGGGTGCACTTACGGTCAATGAACCGTTGCTGCTTGCAGTGCCTCCGTTTCCATCAGAAACACTAACGGTCACCGAGTACGAACCGGCTTGTCCTGGAGCTGTCCATGTGGCCGTGGCCCCCGAACCGGTAATTGCCCCGCCAGAAACAGTATAGGAATAAGTAAGTGCGTCCCCATCCTGATCAGCTGCTGCAACCGTTACGGCAGCAATGCCATTTGCCGGTACCGATGCGGGTGTTACCGTAACATTTGAAATCGTTGGGTTGTTGTTTTTTTCTTCCTTCTTGCAGGAGGAAACAACAACCATGAAAGAGAGTAATGCTACTCCCAACAGTAAATGAATCTTTGTTCTCATAACGTGAAAATTAAGGTTTAAAAACTTATTTAATTGAATTAAAGATTATTTTAATCAAAGCAAGGTAAATTGCAAACCATCAAAACCGACCAGACTAAATCCTTTTAAATCACTATTGTATGTGTTAATGAAGAGTGGTTGCAAATGTAAAATTACAATTTTTTTGTAAAAAACAATATAAATGCGACAAAAACTTGTTGGTAACAAGGTAATTTATGGATTTGTCAAAATTACCTGAGGTTTGTTCTCGAAGGTTTGCCGGGAAACAAGGACAAGCCGTCAGGCGATACAATGTTAAAGGGCCATAACCCTTGGAGAGTGTGGAGGGCAAAGAAGCCAAATCCCATGATTGGACGGCTTTGATGGGGAATAAAAAAACCCGCAATCATCTTGCGGGTTCCCTTATTTGTAAAGCATATCCTATTCCTCAATACGAGCTTACGGAAATAATGGTGTTCATTTCGATAAAAAGGAGGAATAAATTTTTCTTATGTCTTGAAAACCAGTAGCTGATTTAGCACCGGATTTTAATGGTAAAATTAGGTTGAACCAACCCGTGTTTGGTGCAAACAAGGAGGCGTTCCCTTTTCCTTCCTCATACGTATATGTGGTACTGGAAGCAAAAGCACCTGTGATTTCCTGCTTGGTCAGGTTTCCGTTCCCATCGTATGTAAACAAAAAAGTACCGGCTTCTGTCCATATCCCGCCAAAGTTCACGCTGAAGACGATTGAACTTATGGCATCCCCAACATATTGCAATTCCATTTTCAAGAAATATTGCCCTGATTCATAATCAAACTGTTTGATCTCCACAATCTTTCCATTGGAAACGCTTAGGGTATCTTTCGAGGTCAAGACCCAGTCACCATCTTCCCAGCTGTAGTTTTCAGCAGTGGAAGGGGCATCCCCTGCCCATGAATAGAGTATCTTTGTCTGGTTCATCATTTCCTCGCTATCATAATAAAACTCCTCTTCCTTAACTATTTTCCCACTGTTGTAAGAATATTCGGTCTTGTAATCAGGAACCCAGTCAGAACCAGTATAATAATAATTCATATCCGTTTGCCAAAGCCCATCCTGAAGGTTGACAACTTCCTTTTCTGCCAAGGTCCAATTGCCTCCGTTATAATCAGAGGTGAGCATTTCATAAGAATTGGCATCGGGATAGGTGATTTCTGATTTTGAATCCGTTTGCCATTCCGTTTTTCCCTGTGAGGTATAACTCGTTACAGTATTAAGTTGTTCGCCTTCATAGGCAAATACATCCTTGGAAGTTTCCACGTTGTCTTCTGAACTGATCGATTCAGTTACCCTGTAGTTTGTGCCGGAAGGGTTGTCTCCCCCGCCACCATTGTCATCGCCACCGTCATCCTTTTTGCATCCATACGAGAACAACAACCCGGTGATTAAAAGTGCGAAAGCATAAAATTTGAATTTTCCCATAACTAATAATATTTTATTTTGATTAATTAATATTTCTGCAAAGATTAAAGTGTTGCAGATTTCCAAGAACGGAACAATAAGCCAAAAGTTGTGAACAACCCTTAAATCGCGAATATGCAACAGGAAATTTATTATGAACCAAAATTGCCGCAAAACATGCCCTTTGTTAACTTTTGAAGCCTCAACATAGTGATGGCCATGCTTTCATTTCAAAAATGTATGTTTTATTGCACTTTTGTCCTCATGGCA
>JAJRTT010000530.1 GCA_024278155.1 Bacteroidota bacterium
GTATAAGGTACCAAGAACTGATCGTCACCGGGATCATAAGCTGTAATACTCCCTTCCCTGATTGCATCCATGACAATGGTCATAAAATTTTTCCAGTTTTTCTGGGGGGTTGCAGGGTAGTAGAACGGTTGGTTCATTTTTTGACGAAAATCAATTATCCTCCATATCCGTTTTTTCCATGCAACGTCTGCTTCCCTCACGGGGGCATACTGTATGGGTTTTTTTTCCGGTGTTGATATTTCATCATACACACCATCACGAGGACTATCAAGGATTTGGCCAAAGGAAGGAATACCTATCCCCAAGAAAAAGCCAATAAACACTATGCTCAATAAAGATTTCATAATATATCTATTTAATTAATGGTAACCGTCAGGGAATTGATCGAACGCATTCGTAAAGGACCCTGTGCCTTTATATCCTTAAAGATGATATAATCATTTTTCTTCAAATTCTGGATCATGTTTTTCATTTTTTCAGAAAAGGCCTGGCCAGTTGCCTTATCCGTTGAAACTTTTCCCCCACCCTTTGGAATAACCATTGTAAATGATGTAACCTTGAACTTAAACTCAAATTCGACATAATCCGGCAGCTTACAAACAAGGAAAGGGTTTGCCAATAATTTTTTCTTCGAAATCTTTTCATTTACGGCCCCATAAACCATGGCAACCGGATCGGGCAAATCCTTGATCCTGAACAATTGTTCGCCCATGAACTTTTCGCCATCCTTGTCCTCGGCAAAAATTTTAATGGTAACCTTAAAGTCTTTCTTCGAATCTATTTTTACGTTCCAACCACCTTCCTTTGACCGGCTGATTTTACCGGCACTTGCCGGGGCAAGTCTTGGTTTCAACTGATTGTCCGCTTTGCCCGAAGCCGAAATGGCAACCGGGTTATCGACCCCTCGGTAAAACACGTTCATCTTTGTCGCGGAAACCGTGGCCGAAGGTTTTGCCACCATGAATTCACTTTTAAAGTTATAGGATACCATTTTACCGTAGGGGTTCTTGATCTGTACGATCCCTGCATATTTTTTTGTCCCCTCGGTACTCTGCGGAAGTGAGAGTATCCCCATTCCCTTTTCGGTTTCTATTTTTCTCCCTTTTGAAATATCGGTCAAAGTATCGGCGCCTTCCAATATATAGACATCAATATCCTGTGTTGAATCATATGCGGCCACAAAAATCTTTGCTTTGTAATCATCCCCCTGAAAAACATAATTGCTGGTGGCAATTACTTTTGCACTGATCTTGTTCACCTTGAAATCCTCTTCCGAAATGGATGAATATAAATAG
Organism: Bacteroidota bacterium; assembly: GCA_024278155.1. Lineage (GTDB taxonomy): Bacteria > Bacteroidota > Bacteroidia > Bacteroidales > JAADJA01 > JAADJA01. The sequence goes on from JAJRTT010000530.1 coordinate 1,296, forward strand.
CTTACCACGTTGGTTTCAGCATTGTATATTTCGGCGATCAATTTGTTCAGGATGGTGACATCCGCCGCAAGGATGGTGTGGTAAAAATTGTGGCGCTCCCAATCTTCTTTCTGGCCATCTTTGTCATGATAAGGTATTTCCTTGCCATCCACGTCCCAATTTGTGACAAGCCCCATGGGGAAGTCTTTCTGGTCCTCGGGATCGATCAAAGACAACATATTCTTTTTAAACTCTTCGATATTCTTTACCAGGTTACCTGCTTCCCCTTTTTTGGGCGGTGCACCATTGAAAAAATTTGTCGGGGCATCAAAATTGTCCTTCTTCTTGGCATACTTAAGTTGAAGCGTATCTGCTTCTTCAAAAGTAATCCTTTCAGTCTTGGCAATCAATGCAACCTTAACACTGTCTATATATGTTTTAAGCTTCTCCGAGTAGTTTTTGGCGGCTACAGCCTTGTTCCAATATTCACCAACTTTAGATTCGTTTATGGCATATTGTTCCTCAAAATCAGCATAAAGTTCATCAACTTTTTTTGAAAATTGCTCATTGGTGGTTTCCATGCTTTCGTTCACAATGATAAAGGCATCAAGGATCTGCCTGGAAACGTTAAGTGCCAATAGGGCAGTTAACACCAGGTACATCATACCAATCATCTTTTGCCGCGGGGTTTCTTTGTATCCAGCCATTTAATCTAAACTTTAAAAATAAAATACTTGTTTGAATACATAATTAACCTTCGGTTTTCACGTTCATCGCCGAGAGCATGTTCCCATACACACCGTTTAATGCCGACACTTTTTTCGCAAGGTCATCCAATTGCTCATTGTATTTAAGTGTCATATTTGCTGATTCATTTAACCTGTCAAGGAAACCATCGAGGGTGTCTTTTAACCTGGCCGTGCTTTCTACCTGTTCGGCCGTACCTTTTAACTGGTTCTCGAATACAGAATTGAGCGCATTGATGTTATCTTTATATTTTGAGTTGTTCTCCAGGGAAGAATTTAGGCTGCCCACAAATTTTTCTATGGTTTCCTGAAATTGAACAGTCGCATTATTTTGAAGATCTGAATTCTTCAATTGCATTTCGTAAGCAGAATTTAATGCAGCAAGATTTTGGGAAATCTTGTTCAATTGCTCTCCATAATTGTTTTCTTTCAGAGCTGTGAAATCGAGTGCCTCTGCTGATTCAGACAATATATTTGCCGATTTCGTATAATTCTCGGCAAGTTTATCTGCTGATTGGGCCGCTGCTTTCACACTGTTTGAAAAGCCTTCTGTCGCTGCCAGGTCGTTTTTAATGGATTCCGATGCATCTGCATAAACCTGAGAGAGGGAAGATGCCGAACCGGAAGCGTTCTTAACGGAATTGGAAAACTCTTCGGATACCTTGATATCTTCCGCAATAGCCTCGTTCTGTTTTTCAAAAGTCTCTTTTAGATTGCCCACCGAATTGCTTGCGCTTTTCACCTTCTCGGTAAATTCATTTGTCGCAACACTCACATCCGTAACATCGCTTAATTTTGCCGTGTTGTCACTTAGGCTCCTGAGCCCTTGCCCGAGGCTGTCAATTAATTCAGGTCCTATTTTTGCTTCGGCGAGCATCGAA
>JAJRTT010000531.1 GCA_024278155.1 Bacteroidota bacterium
CTCATTGGCACCACAGGATATCGAAGAAACCCCAACATCCTCCAACAACACTATAAATACAGCTTCCAAACCTGTTGTGAACCGTGACAGATTTGGTGCTTTTGCCAACTCGTCCGTTGTGAAAAACGATAGCCCTTATGAAATTGAAAACGATTTGATGAAAATCAAAATTTCCCCTTATGGAGGGAAAATCGTTTCCGTTTTGTTAAAAGAATTTCAAACATTCGATACGCTGCCCTTAGAGCTTTTTGATGAACATGCCACCAATTTTGGCCTCACGTTTTTTGCGAACAACCGAAAAATCCAAACAAACAAGCTTTATTTCCAGGCTTCGGATATCCAGGGATTAAAAGTATCAGGGCCGCAAAAGAAGAGCTTTTCGATAAAGCTTTACACGGATGCCTCTGATTCTTCTTACAATGAAAACAGTTATATCGAATACCGTTATACATTGACAGGCAATGATTATATGTTGGATTTCGATATCAATTTTGTGGGCATGGAAGACTATCTTCAACCGGGAACAAGTTACCTGGACCTGGACTGGAACACAAAACTGCTAAAGCTTGAGAAGCATATTGACCGCTTCAACGGCCCTACCATTTATTATAAGTTCGATGGGGACGATGTTGATTATCTTTCGCAATCAAAGGACGATGAGGAAAATTTATCGACCCATTTGAAATGGATTTCCTTCAAGCACCGCTTTTTTAGTTCAATACTTATTTCAAAAGATTATTTCCTGAGTGCCAACATCAAAAGCTTCAATGCTTTCAAGGACGTTGAAAACAATGCTGAAATTGCGGAAAAGGCCCCTGGCGGATCTTACCTGCGCTCGATGCAGGCCAATATCGGGCTGCCCTTTACCATGTCGAAGGAAACCAATATCCCAATGGCATTCTATTTTGGCCCCAATAAATTCAACCTGCTCAAGAAATATGACCTTGACCTTGAAAAGGAAGTCCCGCTCGGTTGGGGGTTCTTGTCGTGGATAAACCGTTGGGCCGTTTTGCCGGTATTTAATTTCCTTGAAGGTTTTGGCTGGAATTACGGGATCATAATCCTCGTCCTTACCATTTTACTTAAGTTGGTCCTTTTCCCTATCGCATATAAATCCTATAAATCATCAGCAAAAATGCGGGTATTGAAACCCGAGATTGATGAGTTGGGCAAAAAATTCCCAAAGAAAGAGGATGCAATGAAGAAACAACAGGCAACCATGTCCTTATATAAATCTGCCGGGGTAAACCCGATGGCAGGTTGTGTGCCGATGCTGTTGCAGTTCCCGATCCTGATTGCCATGTTCCGTTTCTTCCCGGCAGCATTTGAGCTCAGGCAGCAATCCTTTTTATGGGCAACCGACCTTTCCAGCTATGATTCCATTTATTCCTGGTCGGCACATATCCCACTGATCAGTTCGTTTTATGGAAACCATATCAGCCTTTTCACTTTATTGATGACCGTGTCCACTTTGATTTATACAAAGATGAACCAGGATATGATGGGTTCCTCCCAACAGCAAATGCCAGGGATGAAAACCATGATGTACCTTATGCCACTTCTGTTCCTTGGGATGTTCAACAATTATGCTTCAGGTTTGAGTTATTATTATTTCCTTGCCAACGTAATTACATTTACACAAATGTTCCTGATAAGAAAAACAATTGACGAAGATAAGATCAGGGCGCAAATTGAGCTTAACAAGAAGAAGCCAAAGAAAAAAGCATCGGGTTGGCAAAAACGCCTTGAGGAAGCTGCCAAACAAAAGGGGTATAAGCCCAAGAAGAAGTAGTTCTTGAATTAATTGGGGTTGAATAAAAAAAGCATGACTAAACAATATAAAATACGTCATTGCAAAGAGGTACGATGTGGCAAACCATTTCGGATAAAAGAATATCATAATAAACATAGAGATTGCCACAGCATTTCAACGCACATGGCCTACCTATAAATGCTTCGCAATGGCGATAGGGAACTAATGAAATTCAAAATAACATCCGATTTCAAGCCCACCGGCGATCAGCCCGAAGCCATCAAGCAATTGGTGGAAGGGCTGAACCGGGGCGATGAAGATCAGGTGTTGCTCGGCGTAACAGGATCAGGGAAAACATTTACCATTGCCAATGTGATCCAGCAGGTCGAGAGGCCAACCCTCATTTTAAGCCATAACAAAACCCTTGCTGCCCAATTGTATGGGGAATTCAAACAATTTTTCCCTGAAAACCGGGTCGAGTATTTCGTTTCCTATTACGACTATTACCAACCTGAGGCTTTTTTGCCTTCGAGCAATACCTACATTGAGAAAGACCTTTCCATCAATGACGAAATCGAGAAACTCCGCCTGAGCACTACTTCTGCCCTGCTTTCAGGGAGAAGGGACGTAATCGTGGTGTCATCCGTTTCCTGTATTTATGGGATTGGAAACCCCGAGGATTTCACGAACAATGTGGTCAGGATCAAGGTGGGCGATATGGTCCCAAGGAACCAATTCCTGCAATCCCTTGTTACAGGTTTGTATTCGCGGAACGAGGTGGAATTTACCCATGGGAATTTCAGGGTAAAGGGTGACACCATTGATGTGTTCCCGGCTTATGCCGATGTGGCCTATCGTTTTATTTTCTGGGGCGATGAAGTGGAAACCATCGAATCGTTTAACCCAATCACGGGACAAATGTTGGAGACTTTCGACAGCCTGAACGTTTACCCTGCAAATATCTTTGTCACTTCGCAGGAAAAAATGAAACAATCCCTCGATATCATCCAGGAGGACATGTTCAAACAAGTGCAATATATGAAAGATGCGGAGAAGCACCTCGAAGCGAAACGCCTTGAAGACCGTGTTACCTACGACATTGAGATGATGAGGGAATTGGGGTATTGTTCGGGCATCGAGAATTATTCCCGCTATTTTGATGGACGAAATCCAGGGACAAGGCCTTATTGTTTAATCGACTATTTCCCGGATGATTTTCTGATGGTGATCGATGAAAGCCACGTTACCGTTTCCCAAGTAAAGGCGATGTACGGTGGCGACAGGTCGAGAAAACAAAACCTAGTTGAATACGGCTTCCGTTTGCCCGCTGCCCTGGACAACCGTCCTTTGAAATTCACGGAATTCGAGGCAATGATGAACCAGGTGATCTATGTAAGTGCAACTCCCGCCGATTATGAACTGCAAAAATCGGAGGGGGTGGTCGTTGAACAACTGATACGTCCGACCGGGCTTTTGGACCCATTGATCGAAGTACGCCCGAGCCTTAACCAAATTGATGACCTGTTGGATGAAATAAACATCAGGATTGAAAAGAAAGAACGTGTTCTTGTTACAACCCTCACCAAACGGATGGCCGAGGAATTGACAAAGTATTTGGTTAAATTGAACATCGGAACACGTTATATCCATTCGGAAGTGGACACGCTTGACCGCGTTGAGATCCTTCGCGGGCTGCGGCTCGGTGAATTTGATGTTTTGGTGGGCGTCAACCTTTTGCGCGAAGGCCTGGATTTGCCTGAAGTATCCCTCGTGGCCATCTTGGATGCGGATAAGGAGGGTTTCCTCCGTTCGGAACGTTCGCTTACCCAAACGGCAGGAAGGGCTGCCCGTAACCTGAACGCAAGGGTTATTTTCTATGCTGATAAAATGACCGATTCCATGAAGAAGACAATCGACATTACTGGCAGGCGTAGGGAAAAGCAGTTGAAATACAATGAGGAACACAATATAACACCGACCCAAATTATCAAATCAACGGACGCCATTATGAAACAAACTTCCGTGGCCGATGCCAAAACCGTTGAGCCGAATGCTTATGTGGAAAGGGAAGGGATTGATATTGCAGCCGATCCGGTCGTTCAATACATGACCAAAGAACAATTGGAAAAAGCCATAGCGAAACTGGAAAAACAGATGAAGGCTGCCGTTAAGGAACTGGATTTCATCGAAGCCGCCCGGTTTAGGGACGAGATATTTGCTTTGAAGGGGAAGCTTTAGATTGAAATTTCAACAACCTGCTTTTTTTTTGAAATTGGTCACAAACCAATTGTGTCTTTCGCCACGACAGTTTTAAACTGTGATGGGCGTCCAGTA
>JAJRTT010000532.1 GCA_024278155.1 Bacteroidota bacterium
AATGCGCAATTCCCAGAAAGCTTCCCCTTTGGCCTCCCTTTCCGCTTTCAGGTTTTCCATGTAATCCTTTATCTCAAGCCCGGCCTTTACGATGTCAACAGGATTGGTCGTGTTTTTTACCGGGATACCGCCCGCACACATATAGGCATCGCCTATGGTCTTTATTTTTTCGAGGCCATGTTTGTCGATGATTTTGTCAAAAGCAAGAAAGCAAATATCAAGCTCCTTCACCAATTCTTCCGGGGTCAGTTTCTCGGCTATCATGGTAAATCCTTTAAAATCGGTGAACAGCACCGAAACCGTTTCGTATTGTTTTGCCGTTGCCGAACCTTTCTCCTTCAGTTCTTCGGCTATTTCTTCGGGAAGTATGTTCAGCAGCAGTTTATCGGAACGCCTTCTTTCATAATCAATTTCATCGCGTTGCCTTTCGATTTCATTGTTCTGCTTTATCAGGATTTTGTTGGTACGTTTCGCAAAACGCATTCCCCTGAATACAAGGTAAATCACGATCAAGGCGAGCAGGGTAATCCCTCCCAGGAATTTATTCCTTGCCTGGATTTTTTTCAGGTTCAAATCGCTCAATTCCTTTTCCTTGTTCAGGATTTCAATCTTGCTTTCCTGCTCCTTTTGGACAAGTTCTTGTTTTTCGATGTTCAACTGCTGGATTTTCTCCTTCTGCCTCAAATCCTTTATTTCACGGTCTTTGATTTCGGCGGCCAGTTTTTCCTCGGTCAAAAGTTTTTCCTGGAGCGCCCTTCTTTTTTCCAAATCCTGGTTTTCGATGGTGATTTTCTGGATGGAATCGTTTTTCCTGAAAATATCGATCTGTTGTTCCTTTGTGGCATTTTCGAGTTTTAAGCGTTGGTACTCCAAGTCCTGTAAATCTTCATTGGCCAACAAATTCTCGATTTCCCGTTCCGAACGTTCGATAACAAATTGTTGTTCGAGCAATTCGTTTTCCTTGTAGGCTTTGTCCATCAACAGGGAATCGTTCAGGGTGAGGTATTGCCTGTAATTGTCCATGGCATTTTCAAAATCGTAAAGGGCTTCATGGATTTTTGAGGAAGTAAGCAAAGTGGCGGCCAACAACTCCATCTCGCCGCTTTCCTTTGCCAGTCGTTGCGCTTCTTTATTAAACCTCAGCGCATTGTAATAATCTTCGTTGTTATAATAAATCACGGAAGTGAGGTGGTCCATTTCGGCAGCCCGGGCAATGTCCCCTGAAGATTCAGCAATTTTCTCAGCTTTTAACATATAAAAAAGTGCGTTCTTTTCGTCTCCGAGGTTTTGATAAACGATGGCAATATTTACCCATGTTGCAGGATTTATGGTATCGGTAATTGTTTCTTCCAGGATTTGTGATTGCTCAAAATAACCAAGCGCTTCCCCATATTTACCAAGTTTGTTGTATATGAAGCCAATATTGTTCAATGCAAGCAGTTCCCCGGCCCGGTCTCCTTTCTTTCGTTGATGTTCCAGGATTTTCTGATTGTATTCCAGTGCCTTGTCATACTGCCCCAATGCGTTATAACACTTCACAATGTAGTGGTAAACCCCCGGAAGGCGGTCCTGGTCGTTTTCGCTTATTGTGCTTTTTTCAAGCCTGCGATAATACAGCAAGGCTTTATCATATTGCTTTAGTTCAAAATAAATGGCGCCCATGTTTTCCAAAAGGTGCAACTTGCCCTCATCCCACCCATTCTTTATCAGCGATTTTTCGGACATTAGATAATATTCCAGGGATTTCTGATAAAGCCCGTTCTCCTTGTAAATAACCCCAATCTTTATTTTCACCATGGCGGAGGATATGCTGTCGCCGATCATATCGTATTCCCTTGCCGAACCGAAATAATAACGCAAAGCCCCTGGCAAGCGATCTTGTTTCTTTCGCAGATTGGCCTGGATCAGGAATGCATCTGCCTTTCCCCTTGAATAACCGGCTGAACGGCTGTATTTAATTGCCTGGTTTGCGTAAAACCCAATGCTGTCTTCTTTTTCAGACTGTACTGCATGGTAGGCTTTCCGGAGAAAATCAACGGCCTGGATGGAATCTTTGTTCACATCTGTCAATGACAAATATCCAGTTTTATCCTGTCCATATGCCATCAGGCCGAAAAGAATAATGAACACTACCGATGTCAATGATTTTTTCAACATTCAAGGATCCCTTTTAGTATCTTATTTCTGATCCCGTACCTACGGGAGTGCTTTATTTGGCAAGACATTTTGTTTTACGAAGTAAGGTACATCCTGTTAATCTTGTTAATCCTGTCAAAACTATTGTGGTTTGTCCACGTTGAGAGCTATATAATTGAGTTACCAAAGCAACTCCAAATATGCCTATGATAATTTTGCCAAAGCCCCTTTGATCCTGTTCATGGCCTCAATAAGGTTTTCGCTTGAAGTTGCATAAGAAATCCGTAAATAACCAGGGCTCCCGAATGCAGAACCGGGAACAGCGGCAACATGGGCTTTATCAAGAAGGTACAAACACAAATCACTGTCGCTGCCAATTTTTGTTTCCCCGTCAGAAAGGCCAATATAATGCTGGATATATGGGAATACATAAAAAGCACCACTTGGGTTATTTGCTTCAATGCCCGGAATATCAGCCAATCTATCAAGGACAAGATGTTTCCTCTCTTCAAAAGCATTCAACATCACTTTGATTTCGCTGGAATCATGCGATAGTTCCCGAACAGCTTTTAACGAAGCTTGCTGGGAGATAGAACAAGGCCCGGAAGTGGTTTGCCCCTGGAGCGTGTTGCAGGCACTTGCGACCACGGGCGAAGCAGCCATGTAGCCAATCCTCCAACCCGTCATTGCATATCCTTTTGAAACACCGTTAATAGTGATAACACGGTCTTCTATAAAGTCAAATTGGGCGATACTTTCGTGTTTGCCGTTGTAATTGATGTACTCATATATTTCATCGGAAATGACAAAGATATTCGGGTGGGCAGCAATCACTTTTGCAATGGCTTCAAGTTCCCTAACGGAATAAACCGAACCCGTTGGGTTACAGGGCGAGGAGAAAATAATGGCCTTTGTTTTTGGCGTTATCGCCGATTCGATTTGTTCCGGCGTCACTTTAAAATCCCGGGCAATCGTGGTGGGTATTTCAACCACAATGCCTTCTGCCAGTTTCACCATTTCGGGGTATGAAACCCAATAGGGCGCCGGGACCAGCACTTCGTCGCCCGGATTGATCAAACATAAAAACGCATTGGCAATGGATTGTTTGGCACCGTTTGAAACCACGATTTGGGCAGGCGAATAATCCAGCCCGTTTTCATTTTTGAATTTATCGGAAATGGCCTGCCGCAAATCGGCTATCCCCGAAACAGGCGTATAATGTGTTTGGTTATTGTTTATGGCAGCAATACCGGCCTCTTTTACTATTTCCGGTGTATCAAAATCGGGTTCGCCGATACTCAGGTTGATCACATCATGTCCGAGGGCTTTCAATTCCCTGCTTTTCCTTGACATTTCAAGGGTTGCCGATTCCGATAAATTATTTATCCTGTCTGAAAGAATGTTCATTGTACTTTTGTATTTTACTTTTTATCTAATTGGGGCAACAAATGTAATGAAATATCTATTTCCATTTTTCATTGTAATTTATTTATCCATAACACCTTTTTATTCCTTTGGTCAAAAAGATAAAGCATCGATGAGGACAGGGAAAACCAGCCGTCCCGAAAAATGCTGGGCCCTGGGCCATCCGTTTATTGTGAAGAAAACCTTACGGCTGACAAAGGAAGCCTTGCAGGTCGCTGATAGTATCCACAGAGCGGGCATTCTAAAAGGAAGTATGTCGGGCGGGCAACCGGATGCTTTCAAACATGCTTATTGGATGGCCTTGTTGGTTCAGGATATTTCAGCAAAGAAGGCCTTTAAATTGGGGAAAGCACATGAAAAGGGGAATTACCTGACCTATAAAAAAGCAAAAAAGAAAGGGCTTGCCGATTCGCATAACAAACTGGCCTCGGAAATGGATTTGTGGAACAACGGCAAAGGGATTGAAATAGGTGTCAAAAACAAAGATGTCCAGGAAACCCAACTCCAACAAATCATCATTGATTCCATCAAATCGGGGGCAATGAGGATAATTCTCAATGGTTCTTTGGAAAAAAGCGACATGACCGGTTCAAGTTGGTGACAACACCAACTTGGGTCAAACCGAGGAAGAGCAGCAAGCGTCCGCTTGCGACAAAAACAATTGTTTTGGAAGAAAGCATATTTTTAATTTGATGCACTAATTTGCGAAACCAAACCAGCGATTTTTACAATGCATTCAAAAAGTCCTCTTTTCTCCTTCGGGAAACTTCCAGTTCGGCGCCATCCTCCATCACAACCGTTCCCCCATCACCTTTCCGGTATTTTTTGAGGAAACCCAAATTGATGAGGCTGGATTTATGGATCCGGAAAAAATTGAAAGGTGAAAGCATTTCGTCATACTCTTTCAGAGTTTTTGAAACCACTATTTTCTGGCCGCTTACCAGGAAAATATTCGTGTAATTGTTATCGGACTCGCAACGTACAATTTCCTTTATTTTCACAAAGTCGATCCCCTCAAGTGTCGGGAGCGCAATTTTCTCAAAACTGTTGCGGTTGCCAAGAAGCACCTCCAGCTTTTTATTGATTTCAGTATATTTATTATCACCCGAAATACGTGAGCATGCCTCCACAAGCTCTTCTGCTTCTACCGGTTTTTGAAGGTAATCCACCGCACTGAACTTAAAGGCCTGGATGGCAAATTTGTCGTAAGCCGAAGCAAAAATGATCTTGAAATCGATCTCACCGATTTGCTCCAAAAGGTCGAAGCCCGTCCCATCGGGCATCTGCACATCAAGGAACACCACATCGGGCCGGTGTTTCCTGATAAGCTCAATACCGGCCTTCACACAATCGCCCTCTGCAAGTACCGCAATATTTGAACAGTGCCTCCCAAGAAGGTTTTTCAGCGCATTTCTGGCTTTGCTTTCATCATCAACAATTACAGCTCGAAACATAGGAAAAAGGAAAATTAGAATAATCTCAATTTTAAGGCAAAGATAAGATAATTTACAAAAGAATGGGGGACATTAAAGCGATGTTTGGGAAAAAACAAAGTATCCAATGGCTCATAGGGTTTAATGGCCCCAAGGAATATATCCGTTACAAACTTTTGCGGCATAATCTAAAATATATCCAAACAATTTACGGAGTCTGGTGTTAATAACAGGCGATAGGTAACGGGGCCAATAGCCCGGATTATACAATAGGACTGTGCCATGAGGACAAAAGTGCAATAAAACATACATTTTTGAAATGAAAGCATGGCCATCACTATGTTGAGGCTTCAAAAGTTAACAAAGGGCATGTTTTGCGGCAATTTTGGTTCATAATAAATTTCCTGTTGCATATTCGC
>JAJRTT010000533.1 GCA_024278155.1 Bacteroidota bacterium
AAGTTCGGCAAGTTTCAGGTCGATTTCGGTGATTTTTTCCGAAGGATAGGCTTCCGATGGTTTGAGCTTGTTCGCCTTTTCGAATTCAGCTTTTGCCCCGGAATAATCTTTCTTAGTGAAAAGCCTGTCACCGGAAGCAATGGCTTTTTCGTAGGCCGATTGCTCGGTATTCAGGGCCATGACAAGGGCGGTCACTTCATCCAGTTTTGTTTTGGGGTATTGTTCTCCCGGCAAGATCCTTGAAGCTTCTTTATACTTCAGCTTGGCATTTGCATAATCCCCGGCCCCCACAAAAGCATCAGCGGCAGCGATGGCCTCATCATAGGATTTTTGCTTATCGGCTTTTGCGGCAATTTCAATATCTATCCCTTTGATTTTTTCCGTGGGGACTGGTTCATTGGGCTTCAACAAAAGGGCAGCCGCATATTTCTCTTTTGCACCTTTTAGATCGCCCGATTTATAGGATGTCCCTGCTTCGGAAAGCAAATTAAAATACTTTGTTTCCAGTTCACTTTGTTCCGCAAGCAAGGACCTGATTTCGGCCAAGCGTGCCGTGGCATGTTCCGCATCGGGGACGTAAACCAAGGCCGATTGATATTTCTTTTGGGCATCCTTGTAATTCTGTTCCTCAAAAAACGCATCGGCGGAAGCTATGGCAGCGGCATAGTTCTCCCGGGCAAGTTTCTGGTTGCCAAGGATACCGTTTATTTCGTCAATTTTCACGGAAGGGTATTTTTCGCCCGGCTTCAGTTGTTTTGCTTTTTGGTATTCGGCAAGGGCGGTTTCGTAATCCTTTTTTCCAAATAGTTCATCACCCGTTTTGATGGCCAACAAATAAGCATCTTCATTGGATCGCTGGTCGGCAAGGATTTTATCTATCGCCAAAATCTTTTCTTCGGGATACGTATTTTCAGGGTCAACTTCTTTTGCGGCCACATATTTTAAACGGGCTTCGGTGTAATTTTCCTTTTCATAAAACTTATCTGCTTCACCAATCAACTTTGCATAGCTTTTCGCATTTTGGAACTGTTGACCCTGCAACACCTTTATTTCAGCAATCCTGTCCGTTGCATGTTTTTGCCCGGGAATCACAACCAATGCGTTGTTGTATTCGGCAATTGCATTTTCGTATTCCTTTGCATCAAAATATCCATCTGCCTTTGCAATGAACTGTTCATAACGGTCCTGGAGCTCCTGATTGGCCGATATGGCCTTATTGATCTCGCTCAAACGATCTTTGGGGAATTGTTCGGACGGTTTTAACCTGGCTGCCGTTTCAAACTCGGTTTTTGCAGCTACATAATCTTTGCTACCAAAAAGCCGTTCTCCCTGTTCGATGGCCTTATTGTAGGCAATTTCATCTGCACCGGCTTTTGCGATCAGGCCTTTTATTTCTTCGATCTTGTTTTTCGGGAATACCTCGTTGGGTTTTATGGAACTGGCATTTTCATACTCGCTAATGGCATTTGTGAAATCCTTGTTTTCAGCAAAGGTATTGGCATTGGCAAGGGCTTTTTGGTACAACTCCTCTGTATCCTTTTCCGAGTTCAATGCGGTATTGATTTTATCGATCATCCCTTTCGGATAGCTTTCACCGGGATAGATCTTAAGGGATTCCTGGTATTTCGATTTAGCTTCATCAAGACTTTTGGAGATGTAAAGTTCATCGGCATCGGCCACCAATTGGTCGTATTCGTTCTTTTTTACCAAAACCACATCAATAGCCTTAATCCGCTCAGTTGGAAAGGATTCACCGGGTTTTACCTCAAGGGCCTTTTCGTAATCGTCCCTTGCATTTTGATAATATTTTAAATTATAAAGCCTGTCGGCACTGGCAATCAGTTCATCATAGGCAGCATCGGCTTTGTCCGCCTCATCGTGCAACACCTCCAACTCCTTGATTTTTTCCTTTGGATAAGTTTCTGCGGGAAAAATTGCCGCGGCCTTTTCAAATTCCCCAATGGCCTTGCCATATTTTCTATATGTAATCAGCTTTTCCCCATCGGCAATGGCCTTGTCATATGAATCTTGTTTGTTTTTGGCTGCTGTTTCGATATTTTCGATTTCTGTCATCCTTTCAGCAGGATAGGTTTCAGAGGGGAGGATCTTGGCGGCCGCTTTGTACCTCTCCTTTGCAAGTCCGTATTCCTTTTGCCTGAAATATTTGTCGGCAGCGGTAAGCTCGGTATTGTACTCTTCCATCACCATCATCTTCTCCCGCAAGCGTTTGATGGTTTCCTGCAACCTTTCTTTTGGGTATTGCTCGTCGGGTTTCAGTTTCTGTGCATATTGATAGGAAGCTTTGGCATTGATGTAATCCTGGTCCTTGAAATAGGCATCGGCTGATGCAATCGCATCCTGATAAGCTTTTTCCTTGTCAGTTTGCGAAAATGCCGAACCTAAAGACATCACAAGTAAAAAGGCAATAAAGAGTGTATTTGTTTTTATCAATATCATTCTGCAATAGGGTAAAATGGTATTTTTCAATTATGTATTGGAAAACTAAAAAACGATTGGATTCCAGATCGACATACCCCCTCCCCCTCTCAAGAGGGGAGTTTATGAGTAATCATTTTTTGGTTTTCAAATAAATCAAAATTCCAATAACGTGCGGCAAAAATAATTATTATAAAAATAAGGTGTACACATAATATTATAGGTTCTACTGTTCCCGTACGTACGGGATTAATGGGTGAAAGCTATTTTTCATATGTTGACAAAAAATCCCATATAATGATTGAATGTACCCTTTTAAATTATCCCATCCCGGATCACCAGCTTTCGATCGGCCATATCTGCAAGTTCACGGTTGTGTGTCACGATCACAAAAGTTTGTTTGAATTCATTGCGTAAACTGAAAAACAAATCGTGCAGTTCCACGGCAGAAGCTGAATCCAGGTTGCCCGAAGGTTCATCGGCCAGGATCACATCGGGGTCGTTGATCAATGCCCTTGCAACGGCAACCCTTTGTTGTTCCCCTCCCGACAATTGGGAAGGTTTATGTTGCAATCGGTCTCCAAGGTTTAGGAATTCCAACAGTTTTGCTGCTTTCTTCCTTGTGTCGTTGGTGTTCTTTCTTGCGATAAATGCGGGGATGCAAACATTTTCAAGGGCAGTAAACTCGGGCAACAAATGATGGAACTGGAAAACAAAACCAATATGCCGGTTCCTGAATTCGGCTATCTGCTTTTCATTCAGCTTTTTAAGGTGGACATCGTTTATCATCACCTTCCCTTTATCGGCATGGTCTAGCGTTCCGATGATATGCAGCAGAGTGGATTTTCCGGCACCGGAAGCCCCTACTATGGAAACGATTTCCCCTTTGTCGATTTTCAGGTCGATCCCTTTAAGGACTTCAAGGCTACCGAAAGTTTTATGGATATTTACAGCTTCAATCATAGGTTGTTTTTGTGATGCCAAAGAT
>JAJRTT010000534.1 GCA_024278155.1 Bacteroidota bacterium
ATATAGTGTCCAAATATATTTATGGATCCCCTTGAAAAAAAACGTTTGAAGGAAAAGCGTAAAAGGCTCAAACAAAGAAGGAAGGAGTATGTCCAAGAGGAAAAGGAATCGATAAAAAGACAAAAACGGGCTTTAAAGGAACACAACAAGGCATTCAAAAAACGCAAGTCCACATCCGGAAAGCCATTTGATTTTTTTGGCCTGTTTGGTTCATTGTTCAAATCAGCCGACAACGAGGGGAAAAATAAGGCCAGATTAAAAAAACACCAACGCAGGGAATTTATCCAAAACGAGAAAAAGAGCCTGCGGAAAGAACGCAGGGAGATGAGGAGGAAGCTGCGCCCCATGCGCCGGAAAATCCGTAGGGACAAATGGAGTCATTTCAAACATCAAACCCGGGCTTTCCTTAAACAGCCTTTCAAGCGCAGGAAGAAAAACGAAGCCGAAATGATATTGCGCGAGCAAGTGAGGTACGATATGAAGAGGATGACACTGCGCAAGATAGCCAGTTCCCCTTTTGATACTGCCCAGTCTATTGCCCGGTTTTGGGGCAACAGGAGAAAACGTGTGGAATATTCGATGTCGGTCGTGCGTGGTTTTTTCCTGGAGATACGGTATGTGTTTAATATAAAGGAGATAAAGGTTTCCTTGTTGAAAACGCTGGTCAATTCAATTGTAATGTATGTCCTGGCATTTTTGGCCACGTATTTCCTGAGCCAGTTCGTGACTGTTTTTATCGCTTACGTTTTTGATATCCCATCGGTGGTTTTTGTTAATCGGATTTACTGGCCGCTTTATACCTACTCGTCATTATATACGCGCATGGCACTCGTGGCCATTTTTGGTTCCGGGCCTTTGTTTTCCCTGATCCTTGGTGTCGGTTTGATCCGTTTGTTCTTCTTAATGGTAAGGAAGACCGTTTACCTAAAGACTTTTTTGCTATGGGCCGCCTTGCACGCTTTCAATAACTTCTTCGGTGCGTATATCGTTGGAGTGGTTACCCGTACGGGTTTTGTGTATTCTTCGGAATGGCTGTTCCTTAGCGATGTGTTGGACGTGGAAGAAATTGTGTTTTTGATCGTGTCGCTCGTGGTATTGGTGATAATGGGGTATTTTTCGACAAAGTATTTTTTGCAATCGGCCAACCATTCCATTATAACTGAAAAAAAGCTGAGAAAGTTTTACCTGTTGGCCAAAGTGGGCTTTCCATGGATTATTGGTTCAGGGGTATTGTATGCAATCAATTTTGGTAAAGCGCCCACCGAACTGCTCCTGTTTTACCTGACGCCCATATTGTTCATCGTCCCTGTTTTTACCAATTTCAATTCATTGAAACTCCAGTTTGTAAGACCAGCGTACCGGGTTTCCCGTTTTGGCTTTGCCTGGGGATACTTAGTTGTCCTCGTATTGTTGATTGGGGCAATTATATTGTTGTTGAAAGATGGTTTGGGTTTTAGTTAGGTGTTTTTCGGATTATCCTGTGCACAGGCCTTTCTAAAATCTTAAAAACCAATAAAACCACAATTTCGGATTAACCTGCCCACGGGCCACAGTTAAAATCCGAAAGAGCTGTGTGGTTTGGGTTTTAGTTAGGTGTTTTTCGGATTATCCTGTGCACAGGCCTTTCTAAAATCCGAAAAAGCTTGTGTCCGAAAAAGCTTGTTTTTAAATTTGCATTTATGAAAAACGAACTGGAAAATTACCTATTGGCACATACAGGAACAGAAGATACCGTATTGATCGAGCTTACACGTGAAACCCATATCAAGACCATGTTCCCGCGAATGTTGTCGGGGCATTTGCAGGGGAAATTCCTGGAGATGATAAGCTACATGATCGACCCGGCCACTATTTTGGAGATCGGGACTTTTACCGGATATTCGGCCATATGCCTTGCCCGGGGATTGAAGGATGGGGGAATGTTGCACACCATTGATGTGGACCCCGAACTGGAATATCTTGCGAAAGGGTATTTTGAAAAAGCCGCTGTGCAGGATAAGATTATACAACATATCGGGAATGCCCTCGAAATCATTCCTTCCCTGGATTATCTATTTGACCTTGTTTTTATTGATGCCGATAAGGAGAATTACTTGAATTATTATCACCTGGTTTTTGATAAAGTCAGGACTGGAGGTTTTATATTGGCCGATAATGCACTTTGGGACGGGAAAGTGGTTTTGCCAGATGGGAAGTTGGATAAAGAAACCAAGGGAATTAAAGAGTTTAATGACTTTGTCCATAATGACAAACGGGTGGAAAATATGCTGCTGCCTTTGCGGGACGGGATAATGGTGTTGAGGAAAAAATAACCTGCGGGCAAAGCAATAAAGAAAAAGCTTTTGGTTTTCGGATTATCCCGCGCAAAGGCCAATTCTAAAATCCGAAAAAGCTTTTGTGATTTTTCGGATTATCCAACATACGGGCCGCTACTAAAATCCGAAAGAGCTTTTGCTTTGCGGGACGGGATAATGGTGTTGAGGAAAAAATAACCTGCGGGCAAAGCAATAAAGAAAAAGCTTTTGGTTTTCGGATTATCCCGCGCAAAGGCCAATTCTAAAATCCGAAAGAGTTTTTGGTTTTTGGATTATCCTTCGCACAACCCATCGTAAAAATCCGAAAAAGCCCAACGGCAACATTGATTCCCGTAAACAAAAAAAGGTGGACATGTCCACCTTTTTTTTTAATAGCAGATGTGATTATTTTTTGTCATCATCATCTTTCACCTCTTCAAAATCAACATCGGTTACTTCATCGTTTCCTGAGGCCGTATCCCCTCCATTTCCTCCGGAGGCCGGCCCTGCGCCGGGCTGTCCGTCTGCCTGGGCATCGCCCTGGGTAGCATTGTACATCTCCTGGCTTGCGGCCTGCCATGCAGCGTTCAGCTCGTTCATCGTACTTTCGATTGCGGTGAGGTCTTTGTTTTTATGGGCCTCTTTCAACGCTGTCAATGCTTTCTCGATAGGTGCTTTTTTGTCATCGGGAAGCTTGTCCCCATATTCCTTCAGTTGTTTTTCTGTTTGGAAAATCAAGGCATCGGCACCATTTAGTTTATCTATTTCCTCCTTGGCTTTTTTATCGGCCTCCGCGTTGGCGGCAGCTTCATCTTTCATTTTCTTGATTTCTTCGTCCGAAAGTCCTGAGGAAGCTTCGATACGGATATCCTGGGATTTTCCGGTCGCTTTATCTTTTGCCATCACATGCAAGATACCGTTGGCATCAATATCGAAAGTCACTTCAATTTGAGGAATGCCCCTTGGTGAAGGTGGAATCCCATCAAGATGGAAACGCCCGATACTTTTATTCTGATTGGCCATTGGCCTTTCTCCCTGCAATACATGGATTTCAACCGAAGGTTGATTGTCCGATGCCGTCGAGAATGTTTCCGATTTCTTTGATGGAATGGTTGTGTTTGCATCAATCAGCCTTGTCATTACGCAGCCCATGGTTTCAATACCGAGGGAAAGTGGTGTAACGTCCAACAACAGCACATCTTTTACTTCACCTGTAAGCACACCGCCCTGAATGGCAGCCCCAACTGCAACCACTTCATCGGGGTTCACCCCTTTTGAAGGTGTTTTCCCGAAGAAATCCTTCACGACGCTTTGTATCGAAGGCATCCTTGTGGAACCCCCGACCAAAATTACCTCATCAATATCGGAAGTTTTTAAACCGGCATCTTTCAGTGCAAGTTTACAGGGCTCAATGGTATCCTTTACCAAACTATCGGTCAACTGGTCAAACTTCGACCGGTTCAGTTTCCTTACAAGGTGTTTGGGGATACCGTTCACCGGCATTATGTAAGGAAGGTTGATTTCGGTTTCCGATGAGCTTGAAAGTTCGATCTTCGCCTTTTCGGCAGCTTCCTTCAACCTTTGAAGGGCCATTGGATCCTGTTTCAGGTCAATTCCTTCGTCTTTCTTGAATTCCTCTGCCAACCAATCAATGATTTTTTGGTCGAAGTCATCACCACCAAGATGGGTGTTCCCATTGGTCGATTTTACTTCAAAAACGCCATCCCCCAGTTCGAGGATAGAGATATCGAAAGTACCGCCACCAAGGTCGAACACGGCCACGGTAATGTCTTTGTTTTTCTTGTCAAGGCCGTAAGCCAACGAAGCGGCCGTAGGTTCGTTGATGATCCTTTTAACGGTCAATCCCGCAATTTCACCCGCTTCTTTTGTTGCCTGGCGCTGCGAATCGCTAAAATATGCGGGGACTGTGACCACTGCTTCGGTCACTTCCTGTCCAAGATAATCTTCAGCTGTTTTTTTCATTTTTTGCAAGACCATTGCCGAAATTTCCTGCGGCGTGTATTTACGGTCGTCGATAACAACACGCGGTGTATTGTTGTCGCCTTTTATAACTTTGTAAGGGACACGGTTCACTTCTTTGGATACCCTGTCGAAAGTTTCGCCCATAAACCTTTTTATGGACGAGATTGTTTTTTCGGGATTGGTAATGGCTTGTCTTTTTGCCGGATCGCCCACTTTACGTTCACCGTTTTCGGTAAATGCAACGATGGATGGCGTGGTCCTTCTTCCTTCACTGTTAGGAATTACAACCGGCTCATTCCCTTCCATTACAGCAACGCATGAATTTGTTGTCCCCAGATCGATTCCAATAATTTTTCCCATTTTATCTTTATTTTAAATGTTTTACAATTCTTTTAATTCAACGTTGGCCAGTTTGTCAATCATTATGCCAAATGCCTGACAAGCAATGGATGGTCAGGATTTTTTGGTTTTAAAACTTAAAATGATGAAAGATGTTTGGTTATGATTCAATAAATCAGCAAGTTAAAGAGGTTATCATGAAACTGGAAGCTCGTATGACAAAACGACAGAAATACGTTTAGGCAGTTAAGTTATCGGTGGGAATTGCAGGGTTTAAGCGAATGTTAATTCAATGTTAAAATGACGTAGGTATATTAATTCATCGGATGACTGAGCAATAGGTTTTGTCCATTTGCATAAAGTTTATTGTTGGTTCTTTACATTTGATTTGTTATTCGCGGCTTGTTTTTCGTTCTGTTTGCGGAAATATCGGACCTTAATACTCAAACTTTAAAACATTGTCGTCGATTTTTTGCAGATCGGTAATAGTTTCTGTATGTAGCTTTTTTGATTTGGATTTCCGGTAACGGGCAGAAAATACCCCAATCCCATTTTCGATATTTGTGTATTCCGGTTTTTCCTGGACAATACTGGTCGAAGGTTCGTAAACCTCCATATAAAGGGTGAATTCTGTTTCAGCCACAGCTACTGCTGTGATTACAGGCCCACTGAAACGGGCAACAACATTGGCTTCTTCCGCCGGGTCGGAATAGGGGATTTTGTTCAGGCAGGAAGTAAAAAAATCATTGTCCCAGTAATAATAGGATATGGTGCTGCTGCTCGGTGGGGAGTTCACTGTCGATGAAATCAGTTCAATGGATTTATAAACCGTATCACTGCTGTTCTGGTAAACTTCGCTGTATTCAAAAGTAACCTTCAGCTCATTCATCCCCCCGTTTTCGGCCTTGCCCCACTTGAATTCCTTGGGGTTGATGGGATCGGTCACAAAACGAATGGTTTGCCCAAATCCGGGTTTGGTAATATCAAAATCATGTACAAGTTTTGTTTCGGAGTAAATCTCTTTTTGCGAAACTGGGTTTTTGATTTTCAGTTTGTATGTGCTTTTATAGTTTAACCAAAACGTGTCAATGCTCACGGTATCACCTGAAATATTCAACACGACCTTTATTTCAAAGGCCAAATCAAGCTTCCCGTGGTAAACAACCTGTTCGGGCGCATAAAAAACCCCGGTTTCCTTATTGTAAATAGTCGTGGTGTCAAATTCAAGGGTATTTACCAATTGACCGTTTTCATTGTATTCTTCCATGACCACTTCCAGTGGATAGCCATAATTAGATGAATCCGCCTCTTGTGCATAGATCAACGCATTGCCTTCCCCGAGAAAAGCTTTGTTGATTTTTATGTAATGATTTTGGTCTTTTTGGTCCAACAGACCATATACAACAGTTATGTCTTTATAGGGCGCAGTCGTATCAAAGTCAGTTTCACAGGCACTTATTAAAACCGAAAAAAACAAAAAGACAAGCGTGTATTTAAAAAATTTCATAATACAGAATTGAAATAAACCGGAGCAAATGTACGGTGTTTTATCATTTTATAACAATATTTTATCGGGATTATTATACTTGACCAAAACTGAAGCTGTTTGTTTTAAGGGGCAATTGATTTTTGATATAACATAAATGCAGCAAAACCTCATTGCTTAACAATGGAACCCTGTCCGATAAGCCTGCCATCAGACGTAAGTGAAATAATATATGTGGCGGGTTTTAGATTACTCAATATCCCTTTATCGACAGAAATGACATTTCCCCCTTTTGGATATTTATCAGGGGTCCCTTTATAGATCAGTTGACCATTCAAAGAGTAAATCCCATATTCGATATCCCTTGATTGGCCCAATGAAAATGAAACACTTAGTTTACCGGTAAAAGGGTTTGGGCTTGCATTTAAAGAAACCAGGCCAGTCGTTTTGTTTTTAGGAATGGAGGTAAAAACATCATAAGTTGCTTCCCAGCCGGAACCGGTCGTTGCCCCATCGGAATAAAATTCAAGTAACAGGGAATTGCCAGAAGAATTTAGCGTTCCTGGCAATGCATTCCCCGAAAATCCCCCGATTTTTGGGTTACTTGTTCCGGGGCCGTCATAAACCCATAACGAATCGTATCCCGATTCAAGACCGAAATTATTGAAAACCAATTCGATAACGCTGTTTTCGGGGACTGTGATCAGATAGGTGTAAAGCTCATTATCGTAATAATTGAAAGTGGGCCCTCCGCTGTCAAATATAGTGTCGCTATGTGTCAATTGGGCTTCGGTGGTAAACCTCCCGGAAATCAAGTCCCATAGATCCGAATAGCCATTGTCATAGCCCAATGCCCAAATGCCAATGCCCGCAACCTGTCTTCTGTTCACGATATCGTATTTTTTCCCAAGGCTATATGTTTCTTCCATGAAGCATTGGTTCCAGCCATTGTTTTCAAAGGAATAATAGGGCGAAAGACTATTGGCCTCCCATTTTTTGTTTTCACTTGAGTAATATCCAGAGGAGTTGTCTTTAACATACCGGTAAGTATATGCCGTTCCCGAAGCCGTGGTATTTGACGGTGCATCAGGGCCTTGTGTGGGCCATTGCCGACCGTAATAGGGAACA
>JAJRTT010000048.1 GCA_024278155.1 Bacteroidota bacterium
GGAAAATTGGGGAACATGGCATATCGGTTTGCTAAGTTCTGGTATATTGATTTTGAATTAAATGCATGGGCATTTCGTGCACAACATGAGTATTTCGGGCATACAGTTAGGGCTAAACAGGCTGGGTTTTACGATGCATATCCAGTAATAGGATATCCTTATTGTAGAAAGGGGCTGACATACAGAGGCCAACAAATAGGCTATAGCAGTCCACATGAAGAAAAATTGATCACGGCAGGGGGTACTGAAGCAAACGATATCCTTGCAAATAATATTTTTGCAAAAGTATTGTTGAACAATAGTATCCTATACCAACAAAGTCTTTTATATTTTGGGAACAATACTTATAAGAGCCTTGGTATATTATTGTCCAATAACATTTCTGAAATACAAGATATCAAGTATTATAATAAATATGTCATATATGATGCAAACGACAAAAAATTACAAAAGCAGTTTAAAACCATTGCTTTGATTGAATTACTTACAGATGCTTTAAATTACTATTCTCTGTACTCTATTTTCAAAAACTATATTTACGAAGGGAAACACGGGACAAAAATACCCATGTTAAGGATTGGCAAAAAAATCCGTTATCTCCCCGATTTCCGTTATGTTTTGGCGCCCTACTCACCGGAACTGATGTACGAAAACTATTTTAGGTTTGACGATAAATTGCTTAAAGTAACTATTCGTCATGCAGCATTGACTTCGCATAAATCATTTGGTATTACGGTTAAACTTTATAATTATAGTATTTCAAAACGCTTCAGTATCGATTCACAAATATCCTATTGGGCCCAACCTGAAATAACAATCTATAATGATGTGAACGAAAAAACAACATTTGATGAAAATGGCCTGGGCCTGGCTTTTATACAATCAACATATTATAAGATTGTCAATAAAAACGATTTTTCCCTGATGTTGGCTTTAGGCTATAAAACAGGTGGCTATCTTGAAGGGGAGATCCTGGACGAAGGCTTCATTTTAAGGGGCGGGCTGAGCTTTCGGTTTAAAGAATAACCAATCAAATTGGATTCCCAAGCTCTATTAATACTTTTGTTATCCCATAAAACATGGCTCATAAAATATGAGCCATGTTTTATGGGATTTTATTATCTTTGCAGAAAAAAGACATGAACCCTTTTACTTTAAGGTACAGCCCTAAATATTTCTGCGATAGGGAGAATGAAATCAAATATCTGAACGATAACCTTGTCAATGGATTGAACACATTGGTACACAGCCCAAGGCGCTTGGGGAAGAGCGCCCTTATCCTGCACTTGTTCCACAAATTGGAAGCTGAAAAATCTTTTGAAACAATATATATTGATCTGTTTGCGACCCAAAACCTACAAGATTTGACAAAACAATTTGGTGAAGCACTGTTGAAAAAATACCACGGCAGGAATTTGTTGAACGGTGTAAAAAAGTTGTTCAAGGGATTGCACGCATCGCTTTCTTTTTCAATGGATGGCTCGCCCCAACTAGACCTTGGCATTACCGGGACACAGGTAAACCTTAGCTTAAACCGGCTTTTTGATTATCTTGGGTCGAGGAACAAAAAAATAGTTGTTGCATTTGATGAATTCCAAGAGCTTGCTTCTTACCCTGAAAAGGCCGAAGCTGTTTTGCGCACCTTTATCCAACGCATGGACAATGTTTTTTTTATTTTTTCGGGAAGCTCGGACCACATACTCCAAAATATGTTTTACAGTGCTAAACAACCCTTTTTCCAAAGCAGCGAAAGCATTGCCATCCAAAAAATCAGCAATCCTGAATATGCCGCATTTATCAAACATTGTTTTGAATCATTTAATACAAAAATCACTGATGATGCGGTTGCACATATCCTTGATTTTACGGAAACGCACACTTATTACACCCAGGTAATCTGCAACCAGGCTTTTTATAGATCAGGAAAAACAGTTGAACTTGACAAAGCCTTTGAAATTACGGGCAATTATATTGAAAACAGGAAAATTGATTATTTGGGTATTTATAATCTATTACCGGAAAACCAAAAAAATGTGATTACGGCAATTGCAAAAGAGGGAAGCATAAAAAAGCCATCCGCTGTTGATTTTCTGATAAAACACAAATTGCCATCAAGCTCTTCCACTTTACAGGCGTTGAATGCCCTTGTCGGGAAAGAAATGGTTTACCGTGCAAATGAGGGGTATAAGGTTTATGATGTGTTTTTCATGAGGTTTTTGGAGCGGTACTTTTAGGTATGCCGGTTTATTTTCAATAGTGCCATCTCCACGATTTCCTGATGATCGAAAGCAAGATTTGGCAGGTTATCAATGGAAAACCATTTTGCTTCACTTGCATCATCGCCCCCTTTTACTTTGGAGTTTTCTTTGCTTGTAAATCCCCAAAAAGCTGTGCCAATTGTTCTTCCTCGTGGGTCACGGTCAACGGTGCTAAACGTGTGGAGCTGTTTCAGTTTGATCCCTTTTAAACCGGTCTCCTCCTCCAATTCCCTGGCAACACCCTCTTCCAGGGTTTCGTCCATATCCACAAAACCGCCGGGCAAGGCCCACATCCCCCGGAAAGGTCCATTCTTTCGCTGGATAAGGAGGATTTCAAACCCATTGTCATTCTCAAGAAAAACAACGGCATCCGTGGTAACTGCCGGGCGGGGATATTCGTAGGTGTAGCTCATTTTATAAATTAATAACAACCTCGCGCAACGGCGCAAAGAACGCAATGTATGAATATGAATTTTGTGCAACAATGATTAGTGCCATATTATTCTGTACTTATCCATGAAATCTGCGTGCCATTTACCTAACCTCACTTCCATCATTAAAATCCTCTGTCGGGCTGACAAAACACAACTTCCCGTTTTTGTCTTCAGCCATCAATATCATCCCGTTGGAATCGATTCCCCTCAATTTTTTTGGTGCAAGGTTTACCAATATGCTCACCTTTTGGCCAATGATTTTTTCGGCCTGGTAAAATTCGGCAATCCCTGAAACTACTGTCCGTTGGTCGATCCCTGTATCCACTTTTAGTTTTAGGAGCTTTTTTGTCTTGGGCACTTTTTCTGCTTCGATGATAGTTCCTGTACGGATATCCAGTTTTGCGAAATCATCAAATCCGATATTCTCTTTTGCAGGTTTCACCTTGATCTCATTTTCGGCATTTTCCTTTTTGGTATCAAGGAGTTTCTGGACTTGTGCCTCAATTATTGCATCTTCGATCTTTTCAAAAAGATATTCTGCTTTGTTCAATTGTTTTCCCGTTTCCAGCAAAGAAGTATTCCCTCCATCTTTCCATGTCAGTCCGGAAAGGTTTAGCATATCCGATAATTTTTTTGCCGTAAAGGGTAAAAAAGGTTCACATAAAATGGCAAGGTTTGCACAAATCTGTAAGGAAACATTCAGAATTGTTTGAACCCGATCAACATCTGTTTTGAAAATTTTCCATGGCTCGGCATCTGTCAGGTATTTGTTTCCCAGTCGGGCAAGGGCCATCATCTCCGTTAGGGCTTCCCTGAACCTGAAATTATCAAGGCTGGAACCAATCCTTTCCGGGAAACTTTTGATTTCTTCCAGGGCAGCTTTGTCATCTTCGGTAAATTCGTTGGCCGCAGGCACTTTTCCGTCAAAATATTTTTGGGTAAGGATCAGTGTGCGGTTCACAAAGTTCCCGAAAATATTCAGCAACTCGCTATTGTTCCTTGTCTGGAAATCTTTCCATGTAAAATCGTTGTCTTTGGTCTCTGGTGCATTTGCCGTGAGCACATAGCGCAGCACATCTTCTTTGCCGGGAAAATCCTCAAGGTATTCGTGCAACCAGATGGCCCAGTTCCGGGAAGTGGAAATCTTGTCGTTTTCGAGGTTCATAAACTCAAAGGCCGGTACATTGTCAGGTAGGATATACGAACCTTCCTGTTTCAACATGGAAGGGAAAATGATGCAGTGAAAAACGATATTGTCTTTTCCGATAAAATGGATCAAGCGGCTGCTTTCGTCTTTCCAGTATGGTTCCCAGTCTTTTCCTGTTTTCCCTGACCATTCGCGGCTTGCCGAAATGTAACCAATGGGCGCATCGAACCAAACATAGAGCACTTTGCCATCTGCCCCTTTTACCGGGACTTTTACGCCCCAATCCAAATCACGGGTAACCGCCCGAGGGTGCAAACCTGTATCGAGCCACGATTTGCATTGCCCGTAAACATTGGTTTTCCAGTCGTCTTTGTGGCCTTCGAGTATCCATTCCTTTAACCAGGGCTCGTATTTGTCCAAAGGAAGGTACCAGTGTTTGGTCTTCTTTTTTACGGGTTTGTTCCCGCTTAAAACCGATTTGGGGTCGATGAGGTCATTTGGGCTCAATGATGTCCCGCAATTTTCACATTGGTCGCCATAGGCCTTTTCATAACCGCAATGAGGGCAGGTTCCGGTGATGTACCGATCGGCCAAAAAATGCTGTGTTGCCTCGTCAAAATATTGTTCGGAAGTGCGTTCGATGAATTCGTTGTTATTATACAGTTTTTCAAAAAACCCCGAAGCCGTTTTGTGATGTATTGGGCTGGAAGTCCGGGAATAAACATCAAAAGAAATCCCGAATTTCTCGAAGGAATCCTTAATGATCGTATGGTATTTATCCACGATTTCCTGTGGTGAAACC
This sequence comes from Bacteroidota bacterium, assembly GCA_024278155.1. Lineage (GTDB taxonomy): Bacteria > Bacteroidota > Bacteroidia > Bacteroidales > JAADJA01 > JAADJA01. Next base: position 4,642 of record JAJRTT010000048.1, read on the forward strand.
CCTTGTTGACGTGCTTTTATCGTAATGGGGACCCCATGTTCGTCAGATCCTCCGATGAACAATACATCTTCCCCTTTCAAGCGTAGATAACGTGCATAAATATCAGCCGGGACATAAACGCCTGCAAGGTGCCCGATGTGGATGGGCCCATTGGCGTAAGGCAAGGCAGATGTTATCGTGTGGCGTTTGAATTTTTTGGCTTGAGCGTTTTTCATTTGCTGTTTTTTTCGGGCAAAGATAAAGATTTACCTTCTATGTTTGTTCATAAACAACAAAACCCGGCTGTTCAACCGGGTTTTGTTATCAATGGATTGAAAAGCTTAATCTTCGTCAGATTGTTCTTCATCGTATGCTTTCAACAATGCTTGTTGTACATCGTTTGGTACATTTGTATATTCAGCGAATTTCATTGAATACATTGCACGTCCACTCGTAATTGAGCTAAGTGCCGTGGAATATTTATTCATTTCGGCAAGTGGGACCTTTGCGGAAATCTTCTGATAATTCCCTTCGGCGCCCATGCCCATGATAATTGCCCTTCTTCCCTGAAGGTCGGTCATCACATCGCCCATCCTGTCTTCCGGAACCAAAACCTCAACATCATAAATGGGTTCCAAAATCTGAGGGCCTGCATTCTTAAAGGCTTCCCTGAATGCGTGCCGTCCGGCAAGCTTAAATGAAATTTCATTGGAATCCACAGCGTGCATTTTACCATCATGAACATAGAAAACGATATCACGTGCGTACGAACCGGTGAGCGGGCCTTCTTCCATTTTTTCCATCACACCCTTCATGATAGCCGGTAAAAAGCGTTGGTCGATGGCGCCACCTACAATACTGTTGATCATGACAAGTTTTCCGCCCCATTCCAATTCAACAACTTCCTCTCCCCTTATCGGGTATTCCTTAGAGTATTCCATTCCCTCGACATAAGGCTCTATTTTCATGTGGACCTCGCCAAATTGCCCTGAACCACCGGATTGTTTTTTGTGGCGGTACATTGATTTTGCCTCACGTGTAATTGTTTCACGATAAGGGATTTTTGGGGACAAATATTCGATCTCAATATTTTCGAGATGTTCAAGTTGCCATTTTATGATGATTAGATGGAGCTCACCTTGTCCACCAAGGATCAATTGCTTCAATTCTTTGGAATAATCAACATGAAGCGACTGGTCCATTTTCTTCATTGAATTCAAAATTGCATTCAATTTTTCATCATCGCCCTGGTTCACTGCTTTTACAGCAACACGGTATTTTGGTTCAGGAAATTCGATGGGCTCCACTTCAATCAGTTTGCCTTTTAATTCGATGAGCGAACTGTTGGTTTGGGTGTTTTTTAATTTTACGGCTGCCCCGATATCCCCTGCAACAAGTTTTGTGATTTTTTCCCTGATTTTCCCGGCAGTCACAAACATTTGGCTAAGACGCTCCTTGGTACTTGTCTTGGAATTCATTACGTCTGTACCTTCTTCGATGGTTCCGCTATATACCCTAAAGTATGAAATCTCCCCAAGGTGGGATTCACTTGCTGATTTAAACACAAAAGCATTGATAGGGCCTTTCGGGTCACAAACTATTTCGCCACCTTCAACGGTTTTTATGGGAGGCATTTCATCAGGTGAAGGAGCATTGTTTGTAATAAACTCCATCAAGCGGTTTACGCCCCAGTTGTTTTTGGCATTGATACAAAATACTGGGAACAGTTCCCTTGTTTTCAATCCATCGTGCAAGGCATGTTTCATTTCTTCTTCGGTAAGCGTACCGTTTTCAAAGAAAATTTCCATCAAAGCTTCATCACTTGAGGCGAGGTCTTCGATCATTGCAGCCTGCATTTCTTCGGCTTTTGCTTTTTCGTTATCTGGAATATCAACGATATCTGCTTTTCCACCGCCATCGGTGAATTTGTACATTTTCATTTTCAACAGGTCGATCACAGCATTGAACCCAACACCAACGTTCACGGGATATTGGCAAACAGATAAGCTTCCTTTGAACTGGGCTTTTAATTGCCTGACCGTTTCATCAAAGTTTGAATTTTCATGTTCCAGGTGATTGACCGCAAAAATCACCGGGTTGTTGTACTTGATGGTATATCTCCAGGCTATTTCGGTCCCTACTTCAACTTTATTTTGTGCGCTTACGACCATTAGTGCAGTGTCCACTACACGAAGGGAGGAGGTAACTTCCCCAACAAAATCATCAAATCCCGGGGCATCAATGATATTCAGTTTTTTCCCGTTGAATTCGGAAAACAGGACTGTTGAAAAAACGGAATTCTGACGTTCCAGCTCAATGGGCCTGTAATCAGAAGCTGAGCTTTTGTCGTCAACCGATCCTCTTCTGTTTATAACTTTCCCCTCGAATAGTATATCTTCGGCAAGTGTGGTTTTCCCTGATTTGGCACCACCAACGATGGCGATATTCCTAATGTCTTTTGTTTCGTAAACCTTCATATTCCAGTGATTATTAAATGATTATAAATATTTCAAATTGTAGTGGGCGCAAATGTATGAAAATCTAAAGAATTAATGAACAATAATTTGTTATTAATAATGGGGTGAAATACCAAATTCTTGTTTTGGTCTTAATTGCTAATTACTTAGATGTGAAATCCCCCTATAAGTTTTTTATCATTTCCCTCGATTCTTTCCATCTTGTCGGGTCAAGCTTGGGCCCGATCACCTCGATGACTTTCCCGGCAAGGATTGATCCTGCTGTCCCGCATTTATCCAGCGAAAGCCCTTTGATCAAACCATAAATAAACCCGGCGGCGTACATGTCCCCGGCACCTGTGGTATCAGTACTTCTGGCATCTATTGCGCCAATGCTATGGACTTCGTTCCCCTTTTTCACCATCGAGCCTGTTTTACCTGTTTTTACAATGGCAATATCACAAATATTTGCAAAAACCTCCAGGGATTCTTCAGGGTTTTTGCCGGTAAATGCTTTTGCCTCTTCCTCATTGGCAAACACGATGTCAACATAGTTTTTGAGTATTTTTTGCAAAAATTCAAGATTGTCTTCCACCACATTATAGCTTGCCATATCAAGGCTAACCTTTAAGCCTTTGCTTTTTGCGATTTCAACGGCACGTTCAATGAGTTCATGGTTTTGTACAAGGTATCCTTCGATGTGAAAATAATCGTAGCCTTCAAAAAGATCTTCGTTCAGGTCAGGAGCGGTCATCTCAACGGCAGCGCCCAAATAGGTGGCAAATGTCCGTTCAGAATCAAGGCTTATCATGGCCATTGCTTTTCCTGTTGGAGTATCGCTTGTGAGCAACTCCGGTTTTATATTGTTCTTTTCAAGATCAGCAATAAAATAGCGGCTGAACTCATCTTTCCCCACTTTACCGATAAAACCTGTTTCAACCCCTAATCCGGCCAATCCATGAATAGTATTTGCGGCCGATCCCCCGGAGGCAATTGTTTTGTCCAGGCCCATAGTGCCTTTTTCGATCTTACCGGTTGTTTCGTAATCGACAAGTTGCATACTGCCCTTGGGCAAAGAAAATTTTTCGAGTGTTTCGTCGCTTTTCAGCATTGTTAAAATATCCACAAGGGCATTGCCCATTCCAAGTACTTTTGCCATATTTATCGTCTTAATTAAATTTCGCAATTTTTTTTGCAAATGTATTGTTTATTTTAAAAAAACATATACTTTTGCACTCCTTAAAAAAAGAAACGTTCTTTTGATAAAGAAAAAATCCTCTTTAGCTCAGCTGGTCAGAGTCCCGCACATGCGGGATTAATCAGAGGGTCGAAGAGAAATGGAAAAACAAAATCCTCTTTAGCTCAGCTGGTCAGAGTCCCGCACATGCGGGATTAATCAGAGGGTCGAAGA
>JAJRTT010000535.1 GCA_024278155.1 Bacteroidota bacterium
CATTCCACAGATGGCGGACACGGCAGAAGTGATCCGACAGCTCGATTTGTCCAAAACCAATACGGAACTCTTTTCTTTGGTGGTCACGGAAAGTGGGGGTGCAAGGGCAGCCGGGTTCAGGGAAATATCCTATATCGGTTTCCCTTTTTCTACGTCCGAAACATTTTTACGGAAAAACATCAGATCTGATTTCAATAAATCCATGGAGACGATTTCCGGTTTGCAGGAAATTTGTTTGCGCACCCATAAAACCCTTGTTGTTTATCTTTCAATGGCTTTTGGAAATCCTTATGGAGACCCTTCCGGAAAAGAAATTATCTTGCAATGGGTCGATAAACTTTATAAAGTGGGCGTGTCTGTTATTGGTTTATCGGATATTACAGGGGTAGCAACACCTGTGATGATCAATGATGTTTATTCTTCCCTTGCATCGGAATTTCCTCAAACTGAATTTGGCCTTCATTTACATACAACGGGCGAAAACTGGTACAATAAAATAGATGCCGCATATAAGCAGGGTTGCCGGCTTTTTGATGGGGTGGTAAACGGCTTTGGCGGCTGTCCGATGACCGGATATGAATTGTTGGGGAACCTGCCAACCGGAAATATTATTGAATATGCCGAAAAAAACAATATTCCCCTGAAGGTTGACAAACAGCAATTTGACGATAGCCGGACCCTGGCGAATAAAATCCTTTTGTAGAAATACCGTGCGTATGAAATAGAGTTGAACATCATCGATTCCTTAAGCCATAAAGAGAGTCAACCCTGTGCAATGTTTGATTTGTTGAAAGTGTTGTTGTCCAAAAAACCAAGGTTGAGAAGCCGCAATAGTATTGCCAGCATTAAAAACATTCACCTGTTTCAGTGGTACAAAATCCGTGTAAATTAGTTACCATGGAATTAATTGCTTCTGGAAATTAGTTTGCTGATATAAGGTTGCTTTGGTGATACCAAAGCGATTCGGTTATTTTTCCTATATTTGCATTTCATTTCAAAAACCCCAAAAAAGATATGGCAAAAATCGTAATCCTTGGAGCTGGAATTTCTGGTCATACCGCAGCTCAGTACCTCAGAAGATGGTTGAGCAAAAAGCACGAGGTGGTCGTTGTTACACCCAATACCTATTATCAATGGGTACCATCCAATATTTGGGTTGGCGTGGGACGGATGACACCGGAACAGATACGGTTCAAATTGGGGCCTAAGTATCAAAAATGGGGAATCGGCTACAAACAGGCAAAAGCCGTATCCATCCATCCGGAAGGGAACAAGGAACTTGAAAAAGGTTTTGTAACCATTGAATACACAGGACAGGATAAGGAGGGCCAATCAGAAAAAGTGGATTACGATTTCCTGATAAATGCAACCGGTCCGAAATTGAACTTTGCCGGTACCGATGGATTGGGACCTGGGAAAAACACGGTTTCCGTTTGTACATATACCCACGCTGCCGAAGCTTGGGAAAAACTTCGGGAAAATTTCAAATAGATGGAAAAAGGGAAAGTACAACGTTTCCTAATTGGAGTTGGCCATCCGATGGCGACTTGTCAGGGAGCGGCTTTTGAATACATCCTGAATGTAGCTTATGAAATAAAGAAAAGGAAACTGGAAGAGTATGCCGATATCACCTGGATAAGCAATGAATGGGAGTTGGGCGATTTTGGAATGGCTGGGGCTTACATTAAAAGAGGTGGTTATATCACTTCCACAAAAGTATTTACCGAGTCGTTTTTTGTGGAACGTGGTATTAAATGGATCAAGAGGGCAGGGGTGAAGAAAGTGGAACCGGGAAAGGTTTCCTATGAGACTTTGGATGGTGAAATGAAGGAAAAGGAATTTGATTTTGCCATGTTGATACCAGGGTTTGCAGGGCCGGGGATGAAAGCTTTCGATAAAAACGATGAAGATATTACCTCAAAAGTATTTGCCCCAAATGGTTTTATGAAAGTAGATGCCGATTATACGCCCAAGCCTTATGAAGAGTGGAAGGTGGAGGATTGGCCACAAACATATCAAAGCCCTGATCATGAAAATATGTTTGCGGCCGGGATTGCCTTTGCACCTCCCCATTCCATTTCCAAACCGCGAAAAAGCAAGAACGGGACACCGATATTTCCGGCACCGCCACGGACTGGGATGCCTTCCGGGGTCATAGGGAAGATCGTTGCTGAAAATATTGCCGAATGGGTGAAATCGGGTAAACCGGAACTAAAGCATAAAGCTTCCATGGGGAAAATGGGGGCTGCATGTGTGGTTTCGGCGGGGTACGGAATGACGAAAGGGGCAGCTGCAACCATGACCGTTCAACCGATTATCCCCGATTGGGAGAAATACCCGGAATATGGCAGGAACATTAAAAATACCATGGGCGAGGCCGGATTGGCGGGTCATTGGTTAAAATGGTTCATGCACTATATGTTCCTGCACAAAGCAAAAGGTTATCCGTTTTGGTATTTGTTGCCCGAATAGGTTTTATAATCAGTAATTTCATCTTAATAAAAAGCAAGGTTCATCAAAGATCAAAATACAATCCCGAAGCTTCGGGACAAAAATCAAACCTGTCCTTGCCGCCCGCCTGCCGTAACGGGCAGGGCGGGCGGATAAATAACAGATATTGAATTTTAAACGTTTGGGAAATTGAAACCTTTATATTTGCTATTTGTTTGTTGTTCGGTTTTTGACAATTGGAGTTTTCTTGAAGAGCATTTGATTCAAAAAGTTAAACATAAAATAATTTGTTATGTCACATAAAATAAACAGACGACACCGCTCGGATGAAGCATTTGCACCCATGCCAACAGGATCAGTCCTTTTTTGGAGGAAGTTTATCCCCTGGCAAGCCTGGAGATGGCTCATGCTCAATATCAAGATTTTGAAAATTGTTGTGGGCGGCCACTCGTAAAAAGCAGTATTTTTGAAATTTACTTTTGCCCGGTTGTGCTATTCCTACCTGAATATACCAGTTGGGCTTCATTGTGCTAAACTTAAAATGAATGAAAGCAAATTATTTCTTTATACTATTATTGTTCCAACTTGGAATAATGGCCTATGCTCTCAAGGCCCAGGAACAGGATGTTTCCGTATCGAAGAATTATATGAAATCCATTGAAAATGAGCGAAAGGGGACAAATATCAAATTTATGTACACGGATGAAAGCCCTTTGGCTCCTTATCAAAGAAAGGGCTTCAGGGGCCTGGATTATTTTCCCGTTGATAAAAAATATAGGGTTGAGGCAATTCTGGTCAAGGATTCTGTTCAGAAAACCATTGTTATGAAAACCTCCACTTCACGCGCCCCGGAGTATATTAAATATGGTATCGTGAAATTTGAAATTGACACATTCCACCTTGGGCTAAGTGTTTTCCAATATACCAAACTCTTGGATCAACCTAATCAGGAACGACATCTTTTTATACCCTTCCGGGACGAAACAACCAGTTTGGAAACATACGGTGGCGGACGATATATTGATAGTGAAATTCCTGAAGAAGGAAATGTCCTGATTTTGGATTTCAACAAAGCCTACAATCCTTATTGTGCCTATAACCATAAATATTCCTGTGTGCTCCCGCCCGATGAAAACCAATTGCCCGTTAGGATAGAGGCAGGGGAGAGGGTGTTTGAGGAATAATCCTTTATCCATCCGATGACTTCAAGTCATCGGATGAGTGTGATGCACACTAACTTATCATCAACCGCATAGCATCTCCAGTATAATTTGCGGAATTAACGTTTCAACATCCCTTTCACATTCTCAAGCTTACCATCTGTCTTTGCCGGCTTCAAACCAAGTATATTTGCAATCAACGGATAAATATCCACATTCGTAAATGTTGGTGGGACATAATTTGATTTGAAGGCCGGGCCATAGGCATAAAAAATGGCGTGCATGTCTTTGTTGTCGTTGTCGTAACCATGTGCCCCGTTCCCCACTTTTTTCTTTTTTTGGGAAACAAGGCTCCAACTGCTGTCGGCCACAACCACAATATCCAATGTCCGGGGATTGGTCCCGTAATGCAAGCGTTCAGGTAATTCACCGGTTTTCCAACAGGAAATGTGGGGTTTGTTTTTGAGCTGAAGGTAAATACTGTCAATAAACCCTTCTTTTGCCTTTACAAGGAAATTGGGGTTGTAGCCCTGGATCATTTCCACCTGTTCCATGTTCATGCTTTCTTCGATCACTACCACCCTATCGTTGGAAATATTCTCCATTCCATGGTCGGAGGTCACGATTACATTAACATTTTTGGCAATGGGCAAGTCATTAAGCTTGTCCATGAAAACCCCGACAAGGGAATCCAGGTAAACCACTTCGTTCTTTATTTCGTCACTGTCTGGCCCAAAATGATGTCCTATGGCATCGGGTTCGTGCATATACCACAAAATCAAATGTGGGCGTATTCCTTCGGGCAATTGCAACCAGGAAATCACGGAATCAATCCGTTGTTCAAAGGGGAATTCGTGTTCGTACTTTTTCCAGTAAGTTGCGTGCATCCCTTCAATGTCCGCATCGGAGCCCACCCAGAAATAGGTCCCCGACTTCATCCCTTGTTTTTCGGCCGTGTTCCAGATAGGCTCG
>JAJRTT010000536.1 GCA_024278155.1 Bacteroidota bacterium
CCTACATCATATAAAATATTCATGGCCACAATGGGCGTGGAGCTGTCTTTATGGACAATCACCCTCAAGCCATTCTCAAGCTCAAACTTCTTAAAATCTATCATTTAATAAAATAATTTCGCTGTAAAAAAGCTGCAAAGATAATTTTTATAAATTTGCAATCATGCAAGCTTAGGATTATTTGGCAACATTGATTAATTAATGACTGACAAGCAAACTTTTAACAACAGGATTTCACCCTTGTTTAAATGGAAGAAATCAATAAAACCACGAATTAATTGCGAAACACAGGTCTTTTTCCCGAAATTAATTGTCATAATGGATAAGACAAAAACTATCCGGACAAAATAAAAACTGAAAATATGAAAAGAGATTCATTGGTATTTGAGATTATCGAAAAAGAACGGAAACGCCAGATGACCGGCATTGAACTCATCGCTTCTGAAAATTTTGTGAGTGATCAGGTTATGGAGGCCATGGGTTCCGTCATGACCAACAAATATGCGGAAGGCTATCCGGGCAAGAGGTATTATGGTGGCTGCCAGTATGTGGACGAAACCGAAGAGCTGGCCATTGAACGGTTGAAAGAATTATTTGGTGCGCTGTACGTGAACGTGCAGCCACATAGTGGGGCACAGGCAAACATGGCTGTTTTTCTTACTTTGCTAAAACCGGGCGATAAATTCATGGGGCTCGATCTTTCCCATGGAGGCCATTTATCGCATGGTTCTGCGGTCAATTCATCGGGGATGTTGTACAATCCGGTGGCTTACAAGGTTGAAGAGGAAACCGGGGTAATTGATTACGATAAGATGGAAGAGGACGCCTTGCGCGAAAAACCGAAACTCCTTCTTGCAGGTGCTTCCGCTTATTCCCGTGATTGGGATTTTAAACGGATGCGCGAAATCGCAGACAAAATCGGTGCATTTCTTATGGCCGATATCGCCCATCCTGCCGGGTTGATCGCAACCGGACTGCTCAACGACCCCATCAAACATTGCCATGTGGTAACTTCCACAACACATAAAACCCTTCGCGGCCCACGTGGTGGGATCATTATGATGGGCGCAGATTTTGAAAATCCCTTTGGCAAAAAAACCATGAAAGGGGTCGTAAGGAAAATGTCATCGCTGTTTAATTCCGGCGTGTTCCCGGGCATCCAGGGCGGGCCCTTGGAACATGTGATCGCGGCAAAAGCTGTCGCTTTTGGCGAAGCACTCACAAAGGGTTACAAAACCTATATGAAGCAGGTTCAGAAAAATGCCGAAACAATGTCAAATGCCTTTATCGACAAAGGCTACAATATTATTTCAGGCGGAACCGACAACCATTTGATGCTGATCGACCTGCGCACAAAATTCCCTGATTTAACAGGAAGGGTCGTGGAAGACACGCTGGTAAAAGCCGATATAACGGTCAATAAAAACATGGTCCCGTTCGATAGCCGTTCACCTTTCAAAACATCCGGGCTAAGGATAGGCACACCTGCCATAACGACCCGTGGCATGAAAGAGGAACATATGCCAATCATCGTTGATTTCATCGATCAGGTCATTTCCGATATTGAAAATGAAGAACTCATCCTAAACATCAAGAAGCAGGTAAATGAAATGATGGGGGAATTTCCGATGTTCGACTGGTAAGCGTATTTAATCACATATTTTAATCACCGGGTGACTTGAAGTCACCCGGTATAATTCCCGCCAACTACTTTCCATGATTGATAAAGAAACCTCGAATAAATTCATCCTCAACTACAAAATCTGGCTTTCTACTGAAGACGGCAAAGGGATTATGGGCGATGGCAAATGGCAAATATTGAAAGCCATTGAAAAACATGGTTCCCTTAAAGCTGCAACGGAGGCCTTGGGGTTGACGTACCGGAGAACCTGGGGCGATCTGAAACAAATCGAGAAAGACCTGGGATATCCACTCCTTGAAAAAAAACGAGGGGGAAAACACGGAGGGGAAACAACCTTGACTGAGCAAGGCAATAATCTCGTAAAAGCATTTGACCGATTTCACAAAAAGACTGACCGGCTAATTGAAAAAGCTTTCGTTGAACTAAAAGCAAATTTAACAACTTCTGAAATTGGCTAAAAAGGTTAGAAACTTAGAAGTTAAGCAATGATTTGATGATTAAATTCTTTTTGAAAGTATGATTGGCAGACTAACACATAACTTTTAACGCTTAACAAAAAGGATATTTTTATTTCTTGACGCCTATCAGAAAATTGAAACTTGTGAAAAAAAAGACCTTGATCCTATTCTTCTTACTCCTTTCTCTTTTCCTTATCTTTTTCTTCTTTTTTTCATACTCCTTCCTTGCGGTAAGCAAACCTGTTAAATCTGATACTGTACTTATTGAAGCCTGGATTTCGGCCAACGAAATTGAACAAATTGCCGATAATTTCATAAACCCTGAAACCAAACATGTTTTGATTGTTGGAAAGATTAAAGGGAAGCCCCTGTATGATGCAGCTTCCCCTGCACCCGGGTGGACTTATGTGAACGATTTGCACCAACCCAAAGATAAAAAAGGGGTTTACCTTTGGGCCAATTCCAGCCTCATCATCGACCCTTCCAAATACCCTGACACAAAACAAAACGACAGTTTATTAATTCAGATAAAAGCAAGCGGCAGTATCGCAAAAAGCAGGTTTCCCTTTTTTAATTTGATTATTAATGGGAAATACCTATCAAGTACTTTTACAGATGACACATTGCAAACTTTTAGCTTTGCCACGATTCTCCCCGGAGAAAAACCCCGCTCGGTGGGTATTCAATTTGACAATGATTTGAAAACGGAAAGTGAAGACCGGAATTTGTTTATTTATTCAATTGCAATAAACGGCAAAGAAATAATCGTGAACAACCAAAACGCAACAATTATCAGGGATGGGGAGAAGGTGCCGACCGGGTTCCCGTCACAGGCTGAATTGAGGGCAAATTATCTTGTTGCGATAGGGATTGACAAAAACAGGATACAAACAATTAATTACCGACCTTCGGATTACAATAAGACCCTTTCCTCGGCAATTGCACTGAACAAGTACATTGGACAAACAAGCCTCACCTCTTTTAATATTTTCACGAATGGAATACATGCCCGGCGCACTTGGTTTACCTATAAAAAGGTTTTGGGCGAAGATTACAATATAGGGGTTATCAGCCTTAAACCAAACAAATACGAAAGACAAGATTGGTGGAAATCCAGGAAAGGCATATTAAGAATACTCGATGAAAGCACTTCCTATTTTGTGAATTGGGTAAAACTGACGTTTTAATTTTTTGAAATTTCGCAAAAAATCACTTATTTTGTGCAACAAGAACTAATTCATTCACATTCCTAACAAAAAAACACATGAAAAAAAACCACTGCCCTATTATTGTTTTAAGTTTCATTCTTTTCATTTCAACTACTGTTTTATCACAAATCACCATTAGCATGAGCGACTATCGGTATGATGATGGTGAATACTACAAAATGCACAGCCGCGATGGCTCTTTATGGCTGGTAACAGGGCTTACCGGGCTTTCGGGCGGGCCATATACGTGGGATTTCACATCAGGGCCAACGGATAAAGATTACACCTTTGATTATGTACTGCCATCGGAAACCCCTTGCAATGCGGATTTCCCCCTGGCAAGTATTTCAGAGCAAAAAACCTCGACCGATGGCGACCCACCTGCCTTTATGTTCCTTGATTTCAAGGTTGATACCGGGAGGGTCAATTTTGGTGTTTGCCAGCCAGGTGTCCTTGATATCCCTTACATCTTCAACCCCCCAGTAGTTGATTTAATTGACACGATCAACTTTATGGACAATTGGACAGGGGCCACTTCGTTCCCTGCCCAAAGCAGTGGTTTCGACCTTGATGTTGATTACGATTATAATGCTTTCTGTAATGCCTATGGGACATTGACCCTTCCTGACGGGCTTGGGAGTTTCCCATGCCTTCAGGTAAATTATCTGGAACATTATAAGTTTTTTTGGGATGGCATCCTCCTCCAGGAATCATATGTAAGGTCTTATTACTGGTTTATCCCAAATGCGGGCATTGCGGTAATTATTTCATCTGAAGAAGGAACTTCCCCTCCACCCGTTGATTTCGACAACTCAAATGTTTACAGCCGCATGTACGAGAGTTCCAAATTATCGAACAGTGGTTTTCAACTAAACCTCAGTATCTTGCTCGAAGGCCCTTTTAACGGTTTGGGGATGAACACAAACCTGAACAATAATAATTTCCTCCCTTTGAGTCAGCCCTATGGCCCGATTCTCCCCTATTATGACAATAATTCGCCGGTATGGTATTACACAGGCCCTGAAAGTGTTGTAAGCATCCCTGCCAATGTGGTGGATTGGGTTCTTGTACAGGTTCGTGATGCCGATAGTCCTCAGAATGCCACATCGGCCACTATTTTAGGGACACAAGCTGCATTCCTGATGTTCAACGGGTCGATTGTTGCCTTGGACGGGGCCAGCAATATTACTTTTGATGTAACTGTCAATCAAGGCCTTTATGCTGTTGTTTTCCAAAGGAACCATCTCGGTGTTATGTCAAGTAGCCCTTTAATTGAGATTGCAGGAACGTATTCCTATGATTTCAGGACTTCGTCAGATAAAGTATATGGAGGGGCAAATGGTTACAAAGAGCTTGCACCGGGAAAATGGGGAATGGTTGCCGGGGACGGGAATGGAAGCGGCATCATAGGCAATACGGATGAAACTTCTGTATGGAGAATTGATTTGGGGAGTTCGGGATATTACGGCGGTGATTATGACATGAATGCTGTTGTACAAAATACGGATGAAACGGAATTGTGGAAGATAAACCTCAATTCGGGTGGGCAAGTCCCGGTTAAAGGGATGGACAATGCGTACAAGAGCCAGGTTCCTGATTAAGCCTTGATAAATTTCAGTTTAATCGTAAAACATCCATGACAAACCGAACCTATAACCATGATCCTGCATAGGATAAGATGGGACAGTATAATACCTGTAGTCTTTTGCAAGGGAACCCAAATTTTGATATTTGATAAATAAACGTGCTCGTTTAATTTGAAGGGTCAAAAAGACATCGGCATAAACATAGTCCCCCACCTTCTTTTTGTTTTGGATGTAAAAACTTCGAGTGGCAGGCATATAGGCATCTGCATAATAGCTTGTATTATAGCGCATATCAAATCCTGTCTGTAAAATAGCAGCTTTTTTAAACAAATCCTTTGTATAATAAACCGATAAGTCCCCAATGAAATCAGGTAGGCGCAAAATACCATCCCTCGAAACTTTTTGATAAACTCCCTGCACATCAAAACTCCAACTTTTCACAATGAATAATTTTCGGGCATACACCCGCAGGACATCCTGCCCTTTATTAATCTGGGTTGGGATACCAAGCGTATCCATATACATGAATTCAGATATGTTCGTTCCTTCAACGCCAACTGTGAATTTTCGATACTTATACTCGGCCGTATTGATAAAATACAATTGCTGATCAAAATTATTATCCCAAGCAAAATGGTTCGAGCTATAATTTTGATAAAAC
>JAJRTT010000537.1 GCA_024278155.1 Bacteroidota bacterium
AATTTAAAAAAGTTCAGTTGTTTGTTTCAGGTTCGTCGTCTTTTGATTTGGGGAATAAATTAAACGAACCCTTAACAGGCAGAAAATGGGAATACGAATTATTTCCAATATCGTGGGAGGAATTTGAAGAAAAAGAAGGTTTTGTAAAATCCGAACAACAAATAGAGAATAGATTATTATTCGGATTTTACCCCGAAGTTTTAAATAATAAAGGAAAAGAACGAACAACATTAAAAAATCTGGCAAGTAGTTATTTGTACCGTGATATTTTATCATTTTCTGAAATCAGAAAACCCGAAATATTGGATAATCTTTTATTAGCTCTTGCATTACAAGTAGGAAGTGAGGTCAATTATAATGAACTTGCAGGAACCATAGGAGTAAATAAAATCACAATTCAGAAATATATTGACATTCTTGAAAAAGGATATATTATTTTTAGGTTGAACAGTTTTAGCCGAAATCTAAGAAACGAGATAAAAAGAAACAGAAAAATTTATTTCTATGACAATGGGATTAGAAATATGATTATCGGAAATTTTAATACACTTAAATTAAGGACAGATGTTGGAGCACTTTGGGAGAACTTCTTGATTTCAGAAAGAAGAAAACAAAATATTTATAAAGATACATTCGCCAGAATGTATTTTTGGAGAACCAAGCAACAACAAGAAATTGATTTTGTAGAAGAAAAAGATGGTAAAATTTATGGATTTGAATTTAAGTGGAGAGCTAAATCGAAAATAAGATTACCGGAAACATTTATAAAAACATATAGTGCTGAAAGTAAAGTGATTGACAGAAATAATTTTAGAGAATTTGTAACAATAAAATAGCCAGTGCACAACAAAAAATATAGTGCATGCCGCAATTAGTTGTAAATATGAAAGTTAATACACAAAACAAAGATTGTCGTAACCTGAAAATAATCGTTTCAATGCGGCACGCACCATATTCAAACCGTTGGCGTGCATTAAAGACAACAGAATTGCAATAAAAAATACAGTTATAAATTAAATAAATATGAATTATCTTTGTCCTTAAGAAATTTTGAATTATGGCTAAAACGACAAAAATGGAAAAAAAATTACTAATGCTGTCCGTATTTGTATTCGGAGGAATATTTTACGGACACAGCCAGCAAACTTTTCAGAACGTAGCTCCGCAACTGGGCATTACCGGAATAATCGGGCTCGGGCAATCGGTGAGCTGGGGCGATATTGACAACGATGGAGACCCCGACCTGGGCCTCAGCGATCAATCCGGTAACGGTTACTGGTTTTTCCGTAACGACAGTACGGAATTTACAAATATCACATCGCAAGCCGGCTTGAATGGCATGACCGCCAACAAGACCATTGTTGCCGAGTTTACAGGTGACGATTTCAATGATCTGCTCATTCGTAACTTTGGCGGGTTCGGTGAGCACAGTACTTTGTTCAAAAACAATGGGGACGGAACATTTACCAACATCACAGGCCAGTCAATGCTTCCTGACAGCGGCACTTACAATGTAGCCGATTTCAACAGCGACGGCTACCTCGATGTCCTGACCCTTGACATATTGGAAACGGGCAATGTTTCACTGCAATATGGAAATGGGGATGGGACTTTTCTGCCACTTCAACAAATTGGAGTGCTTTGGGGCTACACACCTTTAGCGGTTTTTGATTACAACCGCGATGGATATATGGATATCTTCTGGCCGATGGATTACGTCGGCAACCATCCAACAACCCTGCTTAAAAATAATGGCGATGGCACATTCACAAATGTTACCGCAAGCTCGGGTATCGTTTTCAATTCAGTTAATACTGCTTCGCTCGATGTTGGGGATATCAACAATGACGGATTTGTCGATATTTATATCGGGGGGGCTGGTGCAAAATTATTTTTAAACAATGGGGATGGTACTTTTACCGACATAACTTCATCCTCGGGCGCGAACGGGCAACAAGATGCTGACCGTACCGTAACTTTTAACGACTATAATAACGACGGTTGGCTTGACATTTTTACATCCTGGCATCTTGAACCCAATCAGATGTACAGGAACAACGGAGACAATACATTCACCAATGTGGCTTCACAATTGGGTTTGACCGGCGGCGGTTTTCTCGACTTCTTCGGTGCGGGCTGGGCCGATTACAACAACGATGGTGCTATTGATCTATTCGCTGCCGGACATTTTGACGAATGGGTTTTGTTCCAAAACCAAAATTGCCCCGGAAATGCTTTGTTTGTTGATCTGCAAGGTGTAATATCAAACTTCAACGGCATCGGGGCACAAGCCGATATGTGGATTGACGGTCAGCGCATATCAAGAAATATGCTCCCCGATCCGGGCATCCAGGATTTCAGCCAATTGAGGTTGCATTTTGGAATGGGTGATGCTGCAAAAGCCGACAGTCTGATCATTTACTGGCCTTCGGGAACTGTTCAAAAGCTTTACGATGTCCCGGCCCAGCAACACATAATAATTGTGGAAGATGAAACAACAGGGATTGGGGAAAAACGGAACAATCAGGAAATGCAGGTTGTCCTGACTCCAAATCCTGTAAAAG
The DNA here is from genome assembly GCA_024278155.1 of Bacteroidota bacterium. Taxonomy (GTDB): domain Bacteria; phylum Bacteroidota; class Bacteroidia; order Bacteroidales; family JAADJA01; genus JAADJA01. Next base: position 2,565 of record JAJRTT010000537.1, read on the forward strand.
ATTATGCAAAATTAAGTTTCAATCTTACCGAATCACAAGTTGTAAATGCCGGGTTGTACACCCTGAGCGGACAAAAGGTGATCAATATTGTAAACAAACCGTTCCAAAATGGGAAACATGAAATTTTATTTTCAACTGAAAAGCTACGCCCGGGTATATATTTACTGAGAATTAACACAGACGAAACAAATTATTGTACTAAAATGATAAAACAGTAAACAATGAAACGACAATAACAAGTATATCACATACCCATATAACTCAAGTCTTTACAAACCTATTTTGCATCTCGGCATTGAGGGGAATTATCAATCGTTTTATTCTTTGATTGTGTATATTTATCAGGAGTATAACCTTCCTGAAAGCAAGCCAAACAAGAAATCCTGCAAAACCTGCTGCGGACTTTATTGCTTAAAACCCAATCGCATTTATCAACCCAGGATTTCAATTACGATTTTATCTTTAAGGTGATAGGGCAAGGCGACCATGTTGTGAGCTACGGAAAATCCACCTATAATGGGCAGGACTTGCCGTTTTTGACTTGTTTAGAATTGAAAACGGGAGAATTGTTGAGCACTGGGACAATATGGAACCTGTCCCGCCAAGGGAAGAATGGGCAAATTCCGGGAAATTTTAGCAGCCTCTTTCACATAGAATTAGTAGTTTTGGCTCTTTTAAATGGGGCTTTCGATATTCATTTTATCTGATGTTGTTGAAAATAGTATTGTTGCAACATGATTTATGGGTATTGTGTAAATTTTGAATAGAATAACCAAAATGATAAAATTCCAGGAACTGTCCACGAACGAAATGGCGGAGTTGATCAATAACAAAAATACCAGGATTATTGATATCAGGCCAGCCGATGCCTACAACGGTTGGAAATGCGAAAACGAAAAACGAGGAGGGCACATAGCGGGCGCCAAATCATTGCCCGTAAAATGGACAAACTATATGGACTGGATCGAGATTGTCCGTTCAAAAAATATTTTGCCCGGTAACCATATTGTTGTTTATGGATATTCATCGGCACAAAGCCTGAAAGTTGCCAATGTTTTTGCAAAAGCAGGATATGCTGAAATTTCCATTTATAATAATTTTGTTGGGGAATGGTCGGGAAATCAGGACATGCCGATGGAAAAGCTGGCGAGATATAAAAACCTTGTTTCTGCACATTGGGTGAAGCAACTGATTTCAAGGGGGAAACCTGATGAATATGAAAATGATGATTTCGTTGTTGTTCATTCTCATTATAGAAACCGCGATGCTTATTTGTCAGGGCATATTCCCGGGGCAATTGATATGGACACCCTGGCCCTTGAGGCACCGGAAACATGGAACAGGCGTCCGCCGGGTGAACTTAAGAAAGCCCTTGAACAGCATGGGATCACAACAAATACAACGGTGGTTTTATACGGCAAATATATGGCGCCAGATAATGCCGATGATTTCCCGGGAAGTGCGGCAGGCCACATTGGCGCCATCCGAAATGCAATGATCATGCTTTATGCGGGTGTTAAAGATGTACGGGTATTGAACGGGGGTTTCCAATCGTGGAAAGATGCAGGCTTTGACATAAGCACCGATGATATTGTGAAAAAACCTGTTGATGGTTTTGGTGCTCAAATTCCCGTAAACCCTGAAATAATAGTCGATGTGCCGGAAGCAAAGGAAATGATCAAGGCAGATGATGCGGATATTGTTTGCGTAAGGAGTTGGCCGGAATACATTGGCGAAGTGAGCGGATATAATTATATCGGGAAAAAAGGGCGTATCCCGGGAACTGTTTTTGGCAACTGCGGCAGCGACGCTTATCACATGGAAAACTATAGGAACGTGGATCATAC